>CAOKGO010000023.1 GCA_948468045.1 uncultured Clostridium sp.
AGCTTGTATTACTTAGCAAAAATTCGTATCTTACCATTTCGAATCAAAATTTTGATTAGATGTAAAAAAACAGCAACTTGCACATTTTCAGAAATAATTAAACAATTAGGTGTTCACAACGTACGCCATCATCGTTTAATTATTTCCAAAATGCACAATTTACTATTTTTAAGCAGAATTTAGATAAAAGTAAAAAAATATGAACTATAAAAAATTTAATAAATTAGATTTAGCTAAGAAAACAAAATATTTGGGATAAAATATACTCAAAATATTTTTGTGAAGTTTAGAAAAGTTAAAAGCTAATTTAGTAAATTTTAATATTAGAAAGGGGGAAAATACAAAATGGCAGGAAGAGCATACCCACTAGAAAAAACTAGAAATATAGGAATTATGGCACATATTGATGCCGGAAAAACAACAACAACAGAAAGAATTTTATTTTATACAGGTAAAGTTCATAAAATAGGTGAAACACATGAGGGTGCTGCAACTATGGACTGGATGGCACAAGAACAAGAAAGAGGTATTACAATTACATCTGCTTGTACAACATGTTTTTGGAATGATAATAGAATTAATATTATTGATACACCTGGACACGTTGACTTTACAGTAGAGGTACAAAGATCTTTAAAAGTTCTTGATGGAGCAGTAACAGTTTTAGCTGCTAAAGGTGGAGTTCAACCACAAACAGAGACAGTTTGGAGACAAGCTGATAAATATAGTGTACCAAGAATGGTATATGTTAATAAAATGGATATCACAGGAGCTAACTTTATGCTTTGTGTTGACCAATTGAAAAACAGATTAAAAGCAAATGCTGTACCAATTCAATTGCCAATTGGAGCAGAAGATAACTTCAAAGGAATTGTAGACTTAATCAAAATGAGAGCTTTCCTACATAAAGATGATTTAGGAAAAGAAATTGAAGAAGCAGACATTCCTGATGATATGAAAGAATTAGCAGAAGAATATCATAATAAAATGATAGAATCTGTTGCAGAACAAGATGAAGAATTAATGATGAAATATTTAGATGGTGAAGAACTATCAGTAGAAGAAATCAAAAAAGGTTTACGTGTAGGAACAATTAACAACACAATAGTTCCAGTAACATGTGGTTCTTCTTACAAAAACAAAGGAGTTCAAGAACTACTAGATGCTATCATTGATTACATGCCAGCTCCAACAGATATTGCACATATCAAAGGAGAAACACCAAATGGAGAAGAAACAGAAGCTAAAACTTCTGATACTGAACCATTTGCAGCATTAGCATTTAAAATTGCAACAGACCCATTTGTTGGAAAATTATGTTTCTTTAGAGTTTATTCTGGAACATTAGAATCAGGTTCAACAGTATTAAACTCTAGCAAAGACAAAAAAGAAAGAATCGGAAGAATTCTTCAAATGCACTCAAACCATAGAGAAGATATTGATAAAGTATATGCTGGAGATATTGCAGCAGCTGTAGGAATGAAAGATGTAACAACTGGAAACACACTATGTGACCCAGACCATCCAATCATCCTAGAATCAATGGAATTCCCAGAGCCAGTTATTGACATAGCTATTGAGCCAAAAGATAAAGCAGCTCAAGAAAAAATGGGAATTGCATTAGGAAAATTAGCAGAAGAAGACCCTACATTTAAAGCATATACAAACCAAGAAACAGGTCAAACAATTATTGCTGGTATGGGTGAATTACACTTAGACATTATTGTAGACAGATTAAAAAGAGAATTTAAAGTAGAATGTAATGTAGGTAAACCACAAGTTGCTTACAAAGAAACAATTAGAAACAAAGTAAAAGTACAAGGTAAATTCATTCGTCAATCAGGTGGTAAAGGACAATATGGTGATGTTTGGTTTGAAATGGAACCATTAGAGCCAGGAAAAGGAATTGAATTTGAAAGTAAAATCGTAGGAGGAGCAGTTCCAAAAGAATATATCAAACCAATTGAACAAGGTATGAGAGAAGCGGCTGAAAGTGGTATTTTAGCAGGTTACCCAGTAATCGACTTCAAAGCTACTTTAGTAGATGGTTCTTACCATGAAGTTGACTCATCAGAAATGGCGTTCAAAATCGCAGCTTCTATGGCTTTCAAAGAAGGTTGTAAACAAGCAAAAGCAGTTATCTTAGAACCTATTATGAAAGTTGAAATAACAGTTCCAGAAGAATATATGGGAGATGTTATTGGAGATATAAACTCAAGACGTGGAAGAATGGAAGGTATGGATAGTGAAGATGGAATGCAAGAAATCCACTCATTTGTACCACTATCAGAAATGTTTGGATATGCAACAGACTTACGTTCAAAAACACAAGGTAGAGGAACATATACAATGGAACCATCACATTATGAAGAAGTACCAAAATCAGTTTTTGAGAGTATTGTTGCTTCAAAAGCAAAAAGCGAATAAATTTAATCTAAAATCACTATTCTGTGCATTTTGTTATTGTTATCAAACTTCGACGTACCAATGTACGCCATCAGCTTGATAACAATATCCAAAATACACATTATAGCAATTTTATATTAAATTTGAATTCACAATAACATTAAAAAACTAAAAAGGGGCTTGCAATTTTTATAAAAATGTTATAAAATGCAGGTGCATAAAAAAGTTATTAAATTTAAAAAAATAAGAAGTAGCTAAAAAAGCTAACTAAAAAGAAAGAGGAGGATTTCAAAATGGCAAAAGCAAAATTTGAAAGAACAAAACCACATGTTAACATTGGTACAATTGGTCACGTAGACCACGGAAAAACAACAACAACAGCAGCTATTACAAAATACTTATCATTATTAGGAAAAGCACAATTCGAAGCTTATGATAAAATTGATGGTGCTCCAGAAGAAAGAGAAAGAGGAATCACAATCAACACAGCACACGTAGAATATGAAACAGATGCAAGACACTATGCACACGTTGACTGTCCAGGACACGCTGACTATGTTAAAAACATGATTACAGGTGCAGCTCAAATGGACGGTGCAGTACTAGTAGTATCTGCAGCAGATGGACCTATGCCTCAAACAAGAGAGCACATCTTATTAGCAAGACAAGTAGGTGTTAAATACATCGTTGTATACCTAAACAAATGTGATATGGTAGATGACCCAGAACTATTAGAATTAGTTGAAATGGAAGTTAGAGACCTACTTAGCGAATATGATTTCCCAGGAGATGATATTCCAATTATAAAAGGTTCTTCATTAAAAGTATTAGAAAACTCATCTACAAATCCAGATGATGAAGTTTACAAACCTATGAAAGAATTAATGGAAGCTATTGATAGCTACATTCCAACACCAGAAAGACCAGTAGATCAACCATTCTTAATGCCAGTTGAAGACGTATTCACAATTACAGGACGTGGAACTGTTGCAACAGGTAGAGTAGAAAGAGGTATCGTAAAAGTTTCTGACGAAGTTGAAATCGTAGGATTATCACAAGAAAGAAAGAAAACAGTTATTACTGGTGTAGAAATGTTCAGAAAATTATTAGATCAAGCAGAAGCTGGTGACAATATCGGAGCATTACTAAGAGGAATTGACAGAAAAGAAATCGAAAGAGGTCAAGTACTAGCAAAACCAGGAACAATAAATCCACATACAAAATTCACTTCTGAAGTTTATGTATTAACAAAAGAAGAAGGTGGAAGACATACACCATTCTTCAATGGATACAGACCACAATTCTACTTCAGAACAACAGACGTTACAGGTGTTATTGAATTAGCAGCTGGAACAGAAATGGTTATGCCAGGAGATAACGTATCAATGACAATCGAATTAATCACACCTATCGCTATCGAAAAAGGATTAAGATTCGCTATTCGTGAAGGTGGTAGAACAGTTGGTTCAGGTGTCGTTGCAGATATCTTAGCTTAAATATAAAAATGTCGTATTGGGGACGTTTCTCCATACGACATTTTTTGTAGGATTTTGGGGCCGTCCCCAAATCCTAATCTAAAAAAAGATTAAAATCTCTTGCTTTTTTCTATAAAGAATAATAAAATATAGTTATTAAAAATATAATTAAATAGCAAACCTAAGGGAGGAATATCATGAAAATTATACTAGATGCAATGGGAGGAGACAATGCACCAGATGCTAACATCAAAGGAGCAGTTAATGCAATAAAAAAAGTAAAAGCAGAAGTTGTATTAGTTGGAAAAGAAGAATTAATTAGAAATAGAATAAAAGAGATATATGGAAAAGAATTAGAAGAGATTTCAGATAGGCTAAAAATAAAAAATGCAACAGAAACTATTGAAATGGAAGATACACCAACAGTGGCTATCAAGCGCAAAAAAGATTCTTCTATGGTAGTTGGATTTAAAATGCTAAAAGAAAATGAGGGTGATGTATTTATATCAGCAGGAAATTCAGGAGCTTTATTAACTCGGAGCAACATTAATTGTTGGGAGGATTAAAGGGATTGATAGACCTGCACTAGCACGGAATTTTGCCTGCATATAAAAGTCAATTATTATTAATTGATGCAGGTTCTAACACAAATTGCAAGCCAATTAATTTATTACAATTTGCCCAAATGTCTAGCATTTATTTAAAAAATACGTATGGAATTGAAAAACCTGCTATTGGTTTGCTAAATATTGGAACAGAGGAAACAAAAGGAAATGAATTAGTAAAAGAAAGCTATAAATTACTAAAAGAAAAAGCAGAAGAATTAAACCTAAATTTTGTAGGAAATGTGGAAGGAAGAGATGCATTTTCTGGTAAAATAGATGCGATTGTAGCAGATGGTTTTACAGGTAATGTATTTTTAAAAACAACAGAAGGATTAGGCAAATTTGTAAAAAAATCATTAACAGAAAGTTTTACAAAAAACATATTAGCAAAAATTTTTGCAATTCCAGCTTTGCCAGCAATAAAACGATTTAGCAAAACCATGGATTACAAATCTTATGGAGGAGCATTATTTTTAGGAGTAAAAAAACCAGTTGTAAAAGCACATGGAAGTAGTGATAGTTTATTATTTGAATATACTATCATCCAAGCAGAAAAATTTGTTGAAAACAAAGCAGTTGAGCAAATGATAAAACAGTTTGAAAAGTAAATTTATAAACATAGTCTTAATTCAAACTGACTTAATTTACAATTCACAGCTTTTAGATTTTAAAAGTAGTTGAACCAATAACATAAGTTTAGATTATTTTAGCAGTAAATAGTAACCGACTTATTGGTACAAAATAAAAATATTTCAAAAATATACTTGACAAAAACAGAAACATATAATATAAATGAAATATAAAATTGAACAGTTGTAAACTTGAGAGGAGGTGAACTCTAGAAAGATGAGTTCAGAAGAAATTTTAGAAAAAGTAAAAGGTATTATTGTAGAGCAATTAGGTGTTGCAGACAATGCAGTAGTTATGGAAGCATCTTTTATAGATGACTTAGGAGCTGATTCATTAGACATTGTTGAATTAGTTATGGCTTTAGAAGAAGAATTTGACATAGAAATTCCTGACAGTGATGCAGAAAAAGTAGTAACAGTAGGAGATGTAGTAGACTACATAAAAGAAAATGTGAAATAATACTTAAAAGTAAATAAAAGTAAAAAACTCAATCATAATAAAAATGATTGGGTTTTTTAAATATAGTGTATAGGAAAAATCTCCGATTTTCCTATAACATCAAACATTCTACACAAATTTGCAAAAGCAAATTTGGCAGGCGAACAAAGACGTGGCATGAAAAGTTATCTAAAAGGTTATAAAATTTTAATCATGCCACTTTTGTTCTATAACATAATGATGTAACTTTTGAGAACGCAAAAATTAAATTAAAGTATTGATTGTTCTAAATGTCTAGGATAACCTCTAAAGAAGTCTAGCAAATAATTAGATATTCCGACTTTTTGGAATGTTGGTATTAGAATATAAATTAAATTCTGCAATGTTGTTTCCATTAGAAGAAACATATAAAGTACCAAGAACTGTGCTAGATGTAACAGGAGCTTTTAAATAGCTTTTTATGGAAATAGAAGCCTCTAAATTAGGAATTAGTTCTTTTTTTATAGGGATAACAGGGCAATTTTCTAATGAAGAATCAACTTTTAAAGAAATCTCATTTGAAATACCTTTTTCAACAAAAAAGAAATCAGAGTTATTATTTTGCCAAGTATTAATATAATTATTTACATACTCTTTTATATTAAAATATTCATAATTTTTAAAAGCATATTCAATTAATTTAACACTATCTTTAGTTCTGAAATTTTTGGTATCAGCACCTAGGACAACACAAATAATATCCATATCATTTCTTTTACAAGAAGTTACTAAACAACGATTAGCACCATTTGTAAAGCCAGTTTTTACACCATAAACACCAGTTAAATTTCCAAGTAATTCATTTGTATTAGACAAATTTTTAGGATAACCATTAATAGTCACGGTATAGTTTTTAGTTCCAACTATATTTAGGAAAGTGGAATTTTGCAATGCATAATCAGTTAAAAGAGCTAATTCATATGCAGTTGTAAAATGACCATCAGAATCTAAGCCATGAGGAGATTCGAAATTTGTATTTGAAAGTCCAAGACTTTTAGCTTTTAGATTCATAAGATTAGCAAATTCTGATACACTACCAGCTACATTTTCAGCTAAGCAAACCGCAGCATCATTACCAGAACATAGCATTAAACCATAAAGTAGGTCACGAATAGTAATTTTATCACCTGTTTTTAAACCTAAACGAGAACCACCGAGTACCAGCAGCTTTTTTTGAAACTTCTACTGTTTTATCTAAATTGCTATTTTCAAGAACAATAGTAGCAGTCATAATTTTAGTAGTAGAAGCCATCTTAACTTGTTTTTTTTCATTTTTGCCATATAAAGCAATTTTGGTATTTCTGTCTAAAACAATACAAGAACGAGAATTTAGTGTAGGTTCATCTTTTAAATTAGTAGGTGCTTCAATTTTAGCATTGATTACAGTTGTTTCTTCATCTATATCATCGGCAAAAGAAATAGTAGCTAATGGAAAGATAAAAATGAATAAAATAAATAATTGTAATAAAAATTTTTTCATAATACACCTCTTATTTAATAATATAAAAAAATATAATTTTTATGAATGATTATTAAAAATTCCTACGGACAAAGGGAAAAGAAAAGATAAAATGAAAAAACAATAAAAATGCAACAGAAATTTAATATAATTGTAAAAAAAGATAAAGTTATAAATTGATATTTAGAAAATAAGAGTTCCCTAAGTAATCAAAAACAAGAAAATAAAATTGCTATAAATAGGAAAACAAAAGCAATTGACGAAGCAAAATAATAATAGTACCATATAAATAGTAGTTATATTATAGAAATAATGAATGGACATGAAATCAAAGAAGGGGGGAATAATTATTATAATTTTGACTTTATTTACCATGATCTTACTTTCAATGCTAAAAGACCAAGTAGAAACTATAAAGATTAAATTTATATAAATTATAATGAACAACAATGAAATTATGGGCATCTAATAAAAATAATCAAGAACAAACATTAGTGAAAATATAAAATAAGCCCAAATTCACTAGTAGAAAGTTTTGCTGAAAGAAAAACCATTTGATTTATTCTTAATAGTAAAACAAAATACTAGAAAATAGTTTAATAGAAAAAGTAACAAAAGATAAAAATGGGAAAATAATATTATTAAATTTCTAAAATAAAAATATAAAAGCATATTATAAAAAAATGTGCCGAATTTACGTAAAATATATTGATTTTAATAAAAAAATGTAATATAATTATAAAGAATGATTATAAAAGTGTTGACCTAAGAGAATTAGGGAAAGGATGAGTAAAAAATGAATTACAAAAAAATATTAGTAAGTTTAGTAGCAATAACAGTATTTATAACAATTTTAATAACACAAAATATAGCATATGCAGCCATATTACCAGCAGGGCAAGAAGTATATATGGGAATTACAGAATTAATGACAAATGAGAACCCAAATATTGGGTATGCAATCAATACACCAGGTACTGCAAATGCATCAAAAATATGGAATATAGTAAAATATGCATCAGCAACTTCAGAGGGATTTACAGATGCTAATGTCTATTGTGTAAAAGCAGGAATAGGATTTACCCAAACAGACAATGGAACAATAAAAAGAGCACCATATAATGTAAATTATGATATGAAAACTGAAAGAGACAGCATAAAAGCTCAAAATGATATATTAAAATCATTAGTAGAAGCAAATATAACTGAAAAAGATGGAACTACATATAATCGTTATGATGCACTTCTAGCAGTTTTAGATATGCTATATCTTCCAAAAGAATCAACAGCTGAGGAAAAGAAAGCATTACTAGATGAAGTGTTAAACTATGCAAAACAACCAGATAGTGGTTATACAGACTATGTAGAATTAATGGAAAGTTATCCATTAACAGATGATGACATAAATGCTATTCAACAAGCAGTAATTTGGTACTTTACAAATTATTATAAAGTAGATATTAATGCAGACAAGTATACAGAAACAACAGAACATGAGACTAAATATGATAAAACAGAAGATAAAGGATGGCTAAATTATACTTTAGATGGAACAACATATAAACCTTATTCAAGTTATAAACCAAATGGATTGCAAGAAGCATATGATGCTGGGCAATCAAGAACATACCAAGCAGAAATATTATACAATTATATGATAAAACAAGCAAAAGCAAATGCTAATAAATATACAAATATAACTACAACTACATCAGGAGCACCTGCTAGAGTAGATACAACGACTTTACAAAGTGAAACATCTGGAAGCAATTATATAATAGGACCAATTCATATAACACAACTAAATTCAACACCATATACAATTGATTTTAAAGTAAAAAATAATGGAACAGAAGTTACAAACTATCAATTATTAGACTCTAGCAAAAATCCAGTATCTTCTGAAACAACTGTAAAAAACTTAGTAGGAAATGATTTTTACATTTCTGTTCCAAGTACACAAGTAAATAAACTAACAATAAGTATTAATATTAATTATAGTGATAGAACAATGAAATTATGGGCATCTACTACAAATAACCAAGAACAACCACTAGCAGAAGTTAATAAAACAAACAAATCAATACCAACAGAATTAACATTAATCAAAGAACAATCATTTGACTTAAAATTAATCAAACGTATAACAGAAGTTAATAACAAAGCAGTACCAGAAAGAATACAAAGTATAGATGCAAGTAAACTAAACACTCTAGATGTTGATGGGAAATTAGTAACAACAGCAGATTACAAACTAAACAAAGAGCCAGTTAGTGTAAAAAAAGGAGACATAGTAACATATACATTTAGGATTTACAACGAAGGAACAATAGATGGATATGCTCAAGAAATAACAGAAGACATACCAGAAGGATTACAATTTATTTGGTCAGAAAAAGAAGGAGAAGACCTTAAAAATGACACAACACTAACAGCAGAAGAAAAAGAAGCAATTGAATTTAACCAAAAATATTTATGGGGAAAATTTGTATATGATGAAACAAAACAAAATATAATTCAAATTTCTTCAGACTACTTATCAAAAGAAAATGAAACAACAGCAGGAGAAAACTTAATAAAAGCATTTGGAGAAAATGATGGAACAAAAACAGAAAAAGATTTAAGCTACAAAGAAGTATCAGTAAAATTAAAAGTAGTTGCAGAAAACAAAACAGGAACACCGATAAGAAATGAAGCAGAAATTAGTGAAGATTGTGACGAAAATGGAGATCCAATAGATGATAGAGACTCAGACACAGAAGATTGGAAACCACATCCAGACCATGAAGATGACGAAGACCATGATTATATTATCTTACAATCTTTTGACTTAGCCTTAAGAAAATTCATAATAGCAATAAGTGATGATACAAAAATAGAAGATAGCGAATATTTAAAAGACAAAGATGGTTCATACACAAGAGCACCAGTTGTAGATACTTCAAAACTAAATACAGTAGATAGTAATGGAAACTTAATTACAACAGCAACATATAACCATACAAAAGAGCCAATTCTTGTAAAACAAAAAGATATTGTAATATATATGTTAAGAGTTTACAATGAAGGAGACCAAAATGGTTATGCAGCAGAAATAAAAGACTATTTACCACCATACTTAGAATATGTAGATGACGAATTCAACAAGAAATATGGATGGGAAGTATCAAATGATGGAAGAACAGTAACAACAAAATATTTAGAAAATAGTTTAATTAATAAACCAACAACAGACGAAAATGGAAAAATAGTATTATCATACAAAGAAGTTCCAATTATGTGCAAAGTTAGTGAAAATGCAAAAACAAGTGAAAATATAACAAACATTGCAGAAATTTCAAAATACTTAGATGAAAATAAACAACCAGTAGTAGACAGAGACTCACAAGAAGATAATATAAAACTTCCAGATGACAAAGATTTACCAAGTTATAAAGAAAATGAAAAAGACAGTTATGTACCAGGACAACAAGATGATGATGACTTTGAAAAAGTAATAGTAAAAGTATTTGATTTAGCATTAAGAAAATGGGTAACACAAGCAATAGTAATAGAAGATGGAAAACAATCTATTACACAAACAGGGCATGACGCATGGGATGACCCAGAAGCAGTAGTAAAAGTAGAATTACACAGAAAGAAAATAAATCAAGTAACAGTTAAATTCAAATACTCTATAAGAGTTATTAATCAAGGAGAAATTGCAGGATATGCAAAAGAAGTAACAGACTATATTCCAGAAGGATTAAAATTTGTAGCAGAAGATAATCCTGGTTGGACAGATGAAGGAAACAATGTAATTTCAACAAGATTATTAGAAAACACATTACTACAACCTGGAGAATCAGCAGATGTAGAAGTAATGCTTACTTGGGTAAATAACCAAAACAACATGGGAGTTATGAATAACATAGCAGAAATATCAGAAGACTATAACGAATATGGTGTACCAGACATAGACTCAACACCAGATAACCAAAAACCAGGAGAAGATGACATTGATGATGCACCAGTAATGCTATCAATATCAACAGGTCAAGCAAGAATTTACTTTGGTTTAGGATTTGTAGTACTAATAACAATAGCAAGTGGAATTATACTAATAAAAAGATTTGTGCTATAAAATAAAATGAGACAATAGGGACAGGTCTAAAATGTCTCAAACCTAAAAGAGCAATTTAATACAAGTTGCTCTTTTTTATATTATAGGAAAGTTCTCTTAACTTCCTATAATATAAAGCATTTAACTTTTGTTCTTGCAATTTCACAAATAATTATTTAATTAAATTGTTGATATATAAATATTTATTCGAGTTTTCATAAATATTTATATATCAACGATTTATACAGAATAACAATTTTTGATAAGTTGTATTTTTTACATAAATTTAGTATAATAAATGGGTAGCAAAAAGTTGATTCTATTTTTAATGACAAGGAGAACTTTATGGGAAAATTTATAGACATTAAGGTGATGGACTATCGGGAAGCACTGGAATATGTATATAATAATAGTGGAGACTCGAGAACCCCCAAGTATGCAATTATTAGCATCCAAGAACCAACCAATGGTTATGGGTTGGGATTAAAATTTCAAAAAGGAGGAAGTTGTGTAGCAGCTTTAAACGTCGAATTTTCTGATTATACACCTATAATCAGAATGAAAGATGGAACTTTAATGAGCAAGGAGGATGCGAAGGAAATACACAACTTTGTGGAAAACATTCCACAGGGTACAGAGATGCTCATTATTCAGTGTAAAGCAGGGAAGTCACGAAGCGTTGCAGTTGCTGATGCTCTGTTATATATAAAAACAGGGCAGAAAAAGAGTATTTATGATAATGAAGAAAGCCCCAATAAATATATATATTACAACATACTAGAAGCTTATGGAATGAAGAATAGTTATTGGGATGTTTGGTACAAAAAAGAGAAAGAAAAGTACAAGTATCTTTTTTTTGATGTACCAAAAGATTTAAAAATATCCTCTATATTAGAGGAATTAGGGTATTAAAAATAGAAAAAGGAAGAAGCGATTTTATTTTAAATAAAGTTTGCTTTTTTCTTTTTTATATGTCAACATAAAAAAATTAAATTAAAATTTATTTTACCATTGCAAAATAAAAGGAAGTGTAGTAAAATAGTCATAGTAAATAAAAGAGGTAAGAGATTAAAAAATAATTATACTTTCAAACTAGATTTGTGCCTTGGAAAGGAACCAAGATAAGAATGGAACAAAAGTTAAATGAATTAGTAGCACGGAGTAGAACAAGAATTAAAACCGATATTTGAAAATGTAGAAAAGATATGCCAAAAAAACTCTGAAAAAGTATTAAAAGCTTTTCAAGAATGTAAATTACAAGAAGCTCATTTAAACTCTTCTACAGGATATGGAATTGATGAACCAGGTAGGAATAAAATAGAAGAAATATATAGTCATGTATTTAAAGCAGAAGACAGTCTAGTAAGAAGTCAATTAATATCAGGGACACATGCACTAGCAGTTACATTATCTGCATTATTAAGACCAGGGGATACAATGCTTAGTATTACAGGAGAACCATATGACACACTACAAACAGTTATAGGCATTGGTAAAGAACAAAGTGAAAGTTCTCTAAAAGCATATGGTATTAATTATGAGCAAATTGACTTAATAGAAAATGATTTTGATATTCCTAAAATACAAGAAAGACTAAAAAATCAAGACATAAAATTAGTAGAAATTCAGAGATCTAGAGGATATTCTACAAGAAAAAGTCTAATAATAGAAAAGATAGAAAAAGCAATAAAAGCAATTAGAGAAGTAAACAAAAATGTTATAATAATGGTAGACAATTGTTATGGAGAATTTGTACAAGAAAAGGAACCTATTGAAGTTGGAGCAGATATTACAGTTGGTTCATTAATGAAAAATTTAGGAGCAGGAATTGCAACATCAGGAGCTTATATAGTAGGAAAAAAAGATTTAATAAAACTATGTGCAGAAAGACTAACATCTCCAGGAATAGGAAAAGAAATAGGACCATCATTAAACCAAAATACTTTTTTTCTAAAAGGATTATTCTTTGCTCCTAGTGTAGTAGCAAGTAGCATAAAAACAGCTATATTTGCAAGTAGAATATTAGAAAAATTAGGTTATGTAGTAGAACCAAAATTTAATGAAATAAGGGCAGATATCGTACAAACAATTCACCTAGCAACAGAAGAAAACCTAGTCAAATTTTGCCAAGGAATTCAAATGGGTTCACCAATTGATTCAGATGTAATTCCTTACCCAGGAGAGATGGGAGGATATGAAGATAAAGTAATTATGGCAGCAGGAACTTTTACACAAGGTTCAACAATTGAACTTAGTTGTGATGGACCGATTAGAGAACCATATATTGCATATATGCAAGGTGGACTTACATATGAATATGGAAAATTGGGTATATTAAAAGCAATTGAACAGATGAAAAAGTAAAAAGAAGGGAGAAAAAATAATGATAGTAGTTAGCATTTTATCAATTTTAATTTTGATAATTATAGCAATATTAGTTTTTGGAGGTGCTTCACAAAGAAAAGCTAATAGGAAATATCAAAAAGAGAAAAAAGTAGCAATAAAAAGTGCAAAAAAAGAAATAAAAACTAAAAAGAAAAAAGACAAGAAAAAAGAGGAATATGTTGATATATTAAAACAGCCAGAACCAAAAGAAGAATTATGGCAAGATATGGTTGAGGAAGAAATAGAAGAAAATGAAGTAGATTTTGACATAAGCCCATTTAATGAAGAAGAAACAAACAATTTTTATGAAGAACCTCAAATAGAGAAAAAAGAAGAAAATTCTGATATTGAGTTTTTATTTGATGAAGAAGAGCTAGAAGATGAAGAAGATAATACAGAAGAAATAGATGAAATTGAATATAACGATATAGAAGAAATGGAAGAATTAGAAAATGATATAGATGAGTTAGAAGAGGTAGAAGAAATCGTAGAGTATAATGATAATACAGAATATGATGAAGACATGTCATTTTTATTTGAAAAACCAAAACAAGAAGAAGACCAATTAGAAAAATACATTAAAGAAGCCCAAGCCAATGATATTGGATACTTAAATGGTGATGATGAAGAAGAAAATGATGATAGAGATATTTTTGAATTATTAGAAGAACAAGAAGAAATAGAAGAAAAAGCTAAAGAGAAGACAACAAGAGCACCAAGAAAAACAACAACTACAAGAACAACCAAAACTACTAAAACACCAACAAAAAAAACAACAACATCAAAAACGGCAAAAACTTCAGCAAAAAAGACAGCATCAAAAACAGAATCAACAAAAACAAAGAAAGCATCAACAGCAAAAAGCACTAAAACGAGTAAAACAGGAACAGCAAAAAAAGAAACTAAAAGTGAAACAGGAACAAAAAAAGCTCCAACTAAAAAAACTACAACAAAAAGAACTACTAAAAAGAAAGAAGATAAATAAATGAAAATTATTGTAATTGGTGGAGGACCAGCTGGCATGATGGCAGCAATTACTTCTAAGCAAAAAGGAAATCATGTAATTTTACTAGAAAAAATGGAATCACTAGGGAGAAAATTATTAATAACAGGGAAAGGAAGATGTAATATTACATCTTCTTTAGATATGGAAGAGTTTATTAAAAACACACCAGGAAATGGAAAATTTTTATATAGTTGTTTTCAAAATTATACAAATCAAGATATTATTCAATTTTTAAAAGAGCAAGGTTTAAAAGTAAAAGAAGAAAGAGGAAATAGAGTTTTTCCAATAACAGATAAATCACAAGATGTATTAAAATGTTTTACAAAAAAACTAAAAGAATTGGGAGTAGAGATATACTATCATACACAAGTTACAAGAATTTTAATAGAAAAAGAAAATGATGATAGTAAAATAATAGGAGTACGAACAGATCATGGCAAGTTTGAAGCAGATAAAATTATTTTAGCCACAGGAGGAAGAAGTTATCCATTAACAGGTTCAAGTGGTGATGGATATATTTTAGCAAAAAATTTGGGACATACTATAATAGAGCAAAAACCATCTTTAGTTCCTCTAGAAGCTTATAATAAAAGTACTTGCAAAAGTTTACAAGGATTAAGTTTAAGAAATATTAAGTTACAAATAATAGATAAACAAGTCAAAAAAGAAATTTATGAAGATTTTGGGGAGATGTTATTTACTCATTTTGGGGTTTCAGGTCCAACTATTTTAAGTGCTTCATCACATTTGGTTAGATATAAACAAATAGAAGAGAAGATGAAAAATCAGCAAATTATTTTAAAAATTGACTTAAAGCCAGCATTATCAGAAGAAAAATTAGATGAGAGAATACAAAGAGATTTTAAAGAAATGAAAAATAGGCAATTTAAAAATAGTTTAGACAAATTATTACCACAAAAAATGATACCAATTATAATACAAAGAAGCGGAATTAACTTAAATAAATTAGTAAATGAGATTACAAAAGAGGAAAGAAAAAATATAGTTTTTTTATTAAAAAATTTTATTATGGAAATAAAAGATTTTAGGCCAATAGAAGAAGCAATTGTTACAAGTGGAGGCATTTGCATAAAAGAAATAAATCCAAAAACAATGGAATCAAAATTAGTAAAAGGTTTGTACTTTGCTGGAGAAATTATAGATGTAGATGCTTACACACGGTGGATTTAATTTGCAAATTGCTTATTCTACTGGGTATACAGCTGGTTTATGATTTTAAATGTAGGTTTTTCAAATCTACTTGTGATTATAGTTGAGTTGATTACACTGCATTATAAGAAATATATTAAGTAAAAGAGGTGAAAGATGGAGTTTATTACAATTGAAGAACATAAAGAAGCACAAATTGTAGAGAAAAAGTCGAAATTTATAGCAAATTTATTTCCAATAGAAAATGTTGCAGAGGCAGAAGCTATAATAAAACAAATGAAAAAGAAGTATTATGATGCAAGACATAATTGTATTGCTTATCGAGTTGTGGAAAATGACCAAATAATAGAAAAATCAAGTGATGATGGAGAACCATCAGGAACTGCTGGAGCACCAATGCTAGATATATTAAAAAAAAATAATTTAGCAAATGTAGTAGTTATTGTGACTAGATATTTTGGTGGCACTTTGTTGGGAACAGGAGGGTTGGTGCGAGCATATTCTGACAGCTTATTAAAAGCCATAGACCAAAGTATAAAAGTACATAAATGTGATGGAGTAGAAATATATATAAATGCTACTTATTCAGATTTTGAAAATTTTAAATATTATTGTAAAAATCATCAAATTTTGATAACAAACGTACAATATAGCGAAATGGTTGAATGTAAAATCGAGTTAGAAGTTGAAAAAAAAGAAAGATTATGGAAAGATTTTAGAGTAAAAGAAGTTAATATTAATGATTTGAAAGAATTAAATAAAAAATATGTTACAAAAAGTATAGAAAAAAAGTAGTTTTATAAAAAAAACTGGAAATTTCTTCCAAAAGTATTGCTTTTCCACTAATAAACGATTATAATAGGAAATGTAAAAATTACAGAAAATTTTAGGAGGGGAAAGATGAAAGAAAAATTAAATATTGTTATTGCTGATGATAATCAGGATTTTAGTGCTACATTAGCTTCTTACATTAATAGTCAAGAGGATATGGAAGTTATAAATATTGCAAAGGATGGTAATGAAGCAATTGATATGATAATGAATCAAATGCCAGATGTAGTATTATTAGACGTAATTATGCCACATTTAGATGGATTAGGAGTATTAGAAGAATTAAATAATAGAATAGAACCAAATAAAAAACCAATTTATATAATGCTATCAGCTGTGGGACAAGACAAAATTACACAAAGGGCAGTTGCAACAGGTGCAGATTATTATTTAGTAAAGCCATTTGATATTGAAGTTTTAATAAAAAGAATTAGAGATATCAAATTTAATAGGCCAAATCAAAGAGGAAGCAATTTCATAATTAGAGAAACAAAAAAATATATTGAATTGCCAGAAAATGAAGAAAAGAAAGAAGAAAACTTAGAAGCCTTAGTAACAAATATTATTCATGAGGTTGGAGTACCAGCCCATATTAAGGGATATCAATACTTAAGAGAAGCAATAATGATGGTTGTAAATGATATTGATGTAATCAACCAAATCACAAAAAGTCTATACCCTAAAATTGCTTTCAAATATGGAACTACACCTAGCCGTGTAGAACGTGCTATTCGTCATGCTATTGAAGTAGCATGGAGTAGAGGACAACAAGATGCAGTAGAAAGCATATTTGGATACACAGTTTCAGCAGCAAAAGGAAAACCAACAAATAGTGAATTTATAGCAATGATAGCTGATAAATTAAGACTTGAACTTAAGAGTGCGTAATGAATGAAAAAATAAACAAGCAAGGTTAATGTTAATAAACCTTGCTTGTTTGCTTATATCAAAAATATATAAATTTGGATATTATTGTGTTTTTGGTACAATGAGCCAATCAACAGGATGGGCATTGGTAGAGGCATCGCCAGTATTATAACACCAAATTGTAAATCCATTTACTGTTTTGTCTAAAACACTATAAGATGATTGAGCCCACCAAGGACCAATATAATTAGATAATATAAGTACAGTATAATTTGTGTCTTGAAGTGGTTCTGAGAAGCTAACATAGGTTGAAATATTAGTCTTAATTGGACAGGCGGGGATATCAGTTGTTCCTGATTTATAATTTTTAATTTTAATATTATCATACATAGAAGTTAAATTTGTTAAGCGAGTATCTAATAAATTAATAGTTGTTTGCATTTGTGAAATTGTTGCTTTTAATTCTTTTATTTCATCTGAGTTATTTGAACCATCATTATTTTTAATGATTTCTTCACCATCAATACTTGCCAATTGTAAAGAACTATTTATTTCAAATTCATAAGGATATTCTTTTAATTTTGTATAAATAGTACTTGGATTATCACTATTTACATTATATTCTATGCTTGAAAGCTTACTACTCTCTGTTACATATTCTATTTCATTATCTTTTCCAAGAGACAAGGATAATTCCTTTAATGTTGGCATTCTTTGTTCTTTTCCATAGATATCTATTTGAGATGTGGTTATTTTTAAATTTATTATTTCTGTTGCAGCTTGTTTATTTGATTCTTCTTTTGCCATTATTGATTTTTTTAACAAACCATTTTCACCTGTCATAGTAATTATACTAATCCCTACTAAAATTAATAAAATAATAATTGTAATTACAAGAGCAATTAGTGTAACACCTTTCATATTATTAAAAAATTTTAATTTTTTCTTAGTAATTTCCATGTAAAAAAACCTCCTTAAAAAAATACCCTATAATAAAAATATTCATAAAAAATAAAATAAAAATTAAGTAGATTATATCAAACTAAAAAAATTTTTTCAATATATTTTTTTTGTATAACCTTGAAAAAAATGGAAAAACTTTAAATAAGAAGCCTAAAATCAAGGGAGGTACTTATGGAAACTAGTAATATGAAAAATATGGTGGTATTAAAAAACTTGCCATCCAATTTAGTAGAAGAAGCCATTGTTATATTAAAATCAACAAAAAAAGCAAAAAAATTAGAGAAGATAGAAAAAAAGAGAAAAGCAAGAAAATCTGCTGAACCAATAAAAAAAGACTATATTTTAAAAGAAGCAGAAATGCTAATATCCAGTTATATAGCAAAAATAGAAAATGAAAACAAACAAAAAAAACACTACATTATGAAAAAAAACAAAAACAACAAAAGATTAAAAACATATGCTATTTTATCTAGCATAATTATTCTAGCACAGACAATACTACTAATTTTAAAATAATTTTACAGTTATCTAAGTTATATTTAATAGTCATAAAACACCTCATATCATCATAAATTTAATTAACAATAAAAATCTAATCTAGACTTAAAATTTATTTTGGGCTATTCAGTGCCTGTCCCAGTTATGCCCAAAAGGGCTATTCAGTGCCTGTCCCAAATATGCCCAAATGTTGTGTTTTGAATTAGCTAAAACAAAGGAAGAGGTGTTTTTTGATGGAACGAGTTATGACTGTAGAAGAGAAAATTAGACGAGCTGAGGAGATTTATCAAAGAAGAAGAGAAGGGGAGACAAGACCTGTTGCAAAAGTAACAGTGAATGATAAAAAAGATGTTAAGTTATTGAAGAAGATGATAATACAAATTTTAATTTGTATTACTATTTATTTTGTTTTTTATATTATACAAAATAATCAATATGTTTTTTCAGATGATTTCATTAATAAGGCTAATGAAATCCTTTCATATGATACGAATTTTATGGAGTTGTATGAAATTGTGAAAAATAATGTGATGACTTTTATAAATAAAGATGAACAAAATAAAGAACAGCTTCAACAAGAAGAGATTCCAAAAGATGAAGATAAGCAAAATGAAGTACAAGGGGAGAATCAAGAACAGAAGCAAGAAGAAAATCAGAATCAAGAACAGAATCAACAAAATGATGCAATAGGTGGATCAGATGATGTTCAAGAAGAAAACAAAAATTTATCACAAGAAGAACTAGATATTCAAAATGTAAAAAATACAGCAAGTTTTATAAAACCAGTAAATGGAGTTATTAGTTCAAGATTTGGACAAAGAGATACGGCAACAGGAAATGTGCCTAAAAATCATACTGGAACAGATATAGCAGCAAATTTAGGAACAAAAATTGTAGCTTCAACAGATGGAGAAGTGGTTTTAAGTTCAGAAGAGGGGGACTATCGGAAAACATTTAAAAATTCAAATAGGAGAAGTTAGTATTATTTATGCTCATTGTAATCAGTTATATGTAAAACAAGGAGATAAAATCAAGCAAGGACAAGAAATTGCAGAGGTTGGGTCAACAGGAAATTCAACAGGACCACATTTACATTTTGAAATAAGAATTTCTGAGAGAAAAGTAGATCCACAAAAAATCTTAGAACTGTAAAGGAGAAATTATATGCGATTTCGAATTGATTTAAAAATATTTCTTTTTATTATTTTGTTTTATCTAACTAAACAAATAGAAGTGTATGGAATGATTATGCTTTTTGCAATTATTCACGAATTAGGACATTTAGTAGTTGGGCTAATACTTGGTATGAAACCAGAAAAAATAGAAATTATGCCATATGGTGTATCAATAGCATTCAAATTAAAACCAAAAGACTACAATAAAAAGATAAAAAATGGAAATCAATTAGAACTTAAAAAAATTGTGGTTGCTTGTGCTCGGACCAATTACTAATTTGATAGTTATATTAATTACTTTACATATGAATATGAATGTTTTTTTAGGTTTAATGGTTGTATATTCTAATTTATTGTTAATGGTATTTAATTTGTTGCCAATTTACCCATTAGATGGAGGAAGAATTATAAAAGGTATTTTACATATTTATTTAGGAAAGATTAAAGCAGAAAAATATAGTAATTGTATTTCATTTGTTACATTAATTTTAGTTACTTTTTTAGCTAGTGTAACTATTTATAAGATAGAAAATATTGCAATATTTTTAATAGTTTTAGTTTTGTGGGGAATTTTCATAAGAGAAGATAGAATTTATGAAAAAAGAAATAAAATATATAATTTACTAGAGAAAAACTATTGAAATTCTATAAAAAAAATAGTAAACTAATACTAAAGAAAAAGGCTTATAGTTAAGTAGAGTTTGATGTACTATAAAATCAAATGTTGAATTTTACTATACTGTAACAAAAAGGAGTAATTGCAAATGATAAATAAAAAAGTAAAGAGTGCAAAAGGAATATCTTTAGTTTCGCTAGCAGTATCAGTAGCTATTCTAATAATATTGGCTAATGTTCTTATTTATAATATTAGTGATAATCTTAAACTAGAGAAACTGAAAAAAATGCAAAATGATATAGAAAATTTAAGAGATAAAGTTTCGCACTATTATTCTCAAAATGGTAAAATTCCTGCAAGTGTTCAATATACGAATATAAATGAACTAAAAGAAGCAGGAGTTATTAGTACAGCGGTAGACATAGGAGACTTTCTAGTTATTGATTTATCAGCAGTTGATAATTTAACCTTAAATTATGGACAAGACTTTGAAAAGATAAATGGAAATACAGGAGATATAAATAATTATACAGATATATATATAATAAATGCTGCAAGTCATAATATTTTTTATGTAGCAGGAATTAAAGTAGATAATGATGTTTTTTATACAGATTATACAGCAGATGAAATTGATACTGGAGCGGTAGATTTAAGATATGTAGATAATATAAAAATTCCAGACAATTATTATTATGTATTTGGAACAAAGGAAACAGGAATTCATATAAAAAGTAATGATAATGCAAAAGAATATATTTGGGTTTTACAAGAAAGAAAAATAGATACTGTGCCAAGTGATGTAAATGTAACAACAGCTAAAAAAGAAGAATTTATTAAAAGTGTAAATGGATATCAAGGTTATTATAAAGACACAAGCAGTAATGATGTAATATATTTACCAATAGAAAATTGGTCACTTGTATATGATAAAGAGGGAGCATATCAAGATAAAAATGGAGATATTGCTTATATTCCACAAGGCTTTCAGGTGTCACTTGTACCAGGCCAAAATACAATTGATGGTGGTTTAGTAGTAAGGGATAGTAAAGAAAATGAGTGGGTTTGGATAGAAGTTCCAAAATCTATTTATTCAGAAACAACTACAAGTACAAGTTATTCAGCAATAGAAAAGGCAATGCAAAATTATGCAAAAGATTATAGAGAAGATGGATATGTTGATACATTTTATTCTACTGAACAACATGGGTTTAAAGATGCAAATGAATATAATAATTGGAAGAATGCAATGTTACAAAGTGTTTTTGAAAAAGGTGGATTTTATATTGGTAGATATGAGGTAGGAACTCAAACACAAAGAAATGCGACTTCAACTTCTTTAACAACACCAGAAATTAAACAAGGACTGTATCCATATAATTATATAACTTGTTCACAAGCTCAAACTAAAGTAAAAGAACTATCAACACAAGGAAAACAAGCAAGTTTAATGTTTGGAATACAGTGGGATTTAGTAATGAAGTTTATAGAAGAAAAGGCTGGAAAAACACAAAGTGAGTTAAAAACAGATTCAAGTACATGGGGAAACTATAGAAATGTAGAATTTGAGGTTAATAGAGGAAAATACTTAAATGGAGCTACATGGTATACAATTACAAGTTATAATAAATCAAATTCAACAGAAGAGGGAGTATTATTAACAACTGGCGCTACTAATAGAAATAGTACTTTAAATATATATGACTTAGCAGGAAATGTATATGAATGGACATTAGATAAACCAGCAGATACAACATATATATGTATTAGTAGAGGAGGACGTTTTGGAAGAGATGGAAATGTTTGTCCAGCTAATTATCGCACAAAAGATAGTATTTCTAATATGGATAGCTTTTTAGGATATCGTTCAGTTTTATGGTGAGACAGTAGGGACAGGTCTTATTTGTCTCATAAACAAAAACAAAACAAAAATTCGATAAAACACTTGACTTTTTTGTCAAGTGTTTATATAATTAGCAAAGAAAGTTAGGAAGGAATGAATAAAAAATGAAAGAACAATTTTTAGAAGTATTAAAAACAGTAAAAAGAGAAGGAATGGAAGAACTAATAAGCTTTTTAGAAAAGTCAGATTTTTTTATTGCACCTGCAAGCACTAGATTTCATGGTGACCATGAAGGAGGTTTAGCAGAACATAGTTTTAAAGTATATGAAATACTAAAACACAAAGTCCAAAATTGTGTAATGCCAATAGAAATACCAGAAGAATCAGTAATTATTATTGCACTTTTACATGACATTTGCAAAACCAACTTTTATAAAGTAGATTATAGAAATGCCAAAAATGTACTAGGTGTATGGGAAAAAGTACCATATTACACAATAGATGATACTATACCATATGGACATGGTGAAAAATCTGTAATGATGATTACAGAATACATAAAGCTAACACCAGAAGAAAAATATGCAATACGTTGGCACATGGGCTATACAGAGCCAAAAGAAAACTACAATGCAATTGGCAATAGTTATGCAAAATATCCAATAGCTTTATTAACACATGAAGCAGACTTAGAGGCAAATTATCTTTACAATATATAATAAATTTTGAATATAAAAATATATACATGGGTTTATAGGTAAATCCCATTTGAAAAACCTAAATATATTATACAAGGAAATAAAAAATGTTAGCATATATTAAAGGAACAATAGAAATGAAAATGACAGGGTACATTGTAATTGATGTAGGAGGTTTAGGTTATAAAATATTTATGTCAGAAGTCGGAATTGAAAAAATAGGAAATATAGGCGAAACAGTAAAAGTACATACTTATTATAAAGTAAGAGAAGATGATGTAAGCATTTTTGGATTTAATACATTAGAAGAACTAAAAATGTTCGAATTACTAATTAGTGTAAGTGGAGTAGGAGCAAAAACAGCATTAACAATGCTTGCTAGTTGTGAACCATCTGAATTTGCATTAGCAGTTATTTCAGAAGATGTAAAAACATTAACAGCAATACCAGGAATTGGAGCAAAATCAGCACAAAGAATTATTTTAGAATTAAAAGATAAAATAGCAAAAGAACAAGAAATAGAAAAAATAAATAATCAAATAAATAGTAAATCAAAATCTAAAACTTTTGAAGAGGCAGAAAACAAATTACAAACAGCAATTGAAAATAGCAACAAAGTATCAGAAGCTATTGCTGCACTTCAAGTATTAGGATATAACAAAAAAGAAATAGAAAAAGCCTTAAATAAATTAGACAAAAACGAATTATCAACAGAAGAACTAATCAAAAAAGGACTAACCATTTTAGGAAAATGATATTTTTAGAGACAGGATTAAAAAATATCATTCTAGAAAGTAAATAACAAATAATAGATAAAAAGGGAGCTTGATGTTTTTGGTTCCTGTACTAAAAAACATCAGAGGGAAAAATGAACAGTAATCAACCACTAGCATTTAGAATGAGACCTAAAACACTAGAAGAATATGTTGGTCAAGAGCACATAATTGGAAAAGACAAAATTTTATATAGAACAATAAAAGCTGATAGATTATCAAGCATTATTTTATTTGGCCCACCAGGTTGTGGAAAAACATCACTTGCAAGAGTTATTAGTGAAACAACAAAATATAAATTTTATAAAATAAATGCAGTAACATCTGGAGTAGCAGAAATAAAAAAAGTAGTAGAAGAAACAAAAAACTTCATGTTAAATCCAACTGGAAAAAGCATTTTATTTATTGATGAAATTCATAGATTTAACAAACTACAACAAGATGCTTTACTTCCATTTGTAGAAAATGGAACAATTATATTAATTGGAGCAACAACAGAAAACCCATATTTTGAAGTAAATAAAGCGTTGATTTCTAGGTCAATGGTAGTAAAACTAAATCCATTAACAGAACAAGACATTTATAAAGTTTTAAAAAATTCATTAGAAAGAAAAGATGGTTTAGGTGAATACAATATAAAAATAGAAGATGAAACACTTAAAAAAATAGCTGCAATAAGTAATGGAGATGTAAGAACAGCATTAAATGGATTAGAAGTTGCAACATTAACAACTCCAATGGAACAAGATGGCTATATTTATTTAACAGATGAAGTAATAAAAAACAGCATTCAAAATAGAAAAGCCATTTTTGATAAAAATGGAGAAGAACATTATGATAATATTAGTGCATTTATAAAATCTATGAGAGGTTCAGACCCAGATGCAACAATATTTTATTTAGCAAGAGCCTTAAATGGTGGGGAAGATCCATTATTTTTAGCTAGAAGAATTGTAATTTGTGCATCTGAAGATGTAGGAATGGCAAACCCCAATGCCCTAGTTATAGCAAATTCAGCTATGCAAGCAATACACATGATAGGAATGCCAGAGGCAAGAATTTTATTATCAGAAGCAGCAGTTTATGTAGCAACATCTAAAAAATCAAATGCAACATATTTAGGAATTAATCAGGCATTAGATGATGTTGCAACAAAAGACACAGGAGAAATTCCAATGCATATTAGAAATGCACCAATTGAAAAAATGAAAGAACTAGGATATAGTCAAGGATATTTATATCCACATGATTTTCCAAATCATGAAGTAGAACAACAATATTTGCCAGATAAAATGTTAGGAACAAAATATTATAATCCAGATGAAACAATTTTGGGGGCTGAGGAGATAAATATTTAAGATATGTACAAAATTTCATAAAAACAATTATATGAATAAAATAAAAAAATTTGGAAAACCTACTAAAAAGTAGGTTTTTATTATGACAAATATGATAAAAAAAATGGTAATTGGATTATTAGCAGGAGTTGTAAGTGGATTATTTTCAACTGGTGGAGGAATGATATTAGTTCCAGCATTTATATATATGTTAAATTTAGATGCCACAAAGTCAAGAGGGACATCTGTCTTTTGCATTTTGCCAATGGTAGTAACTAGTAGTATTTTCTATTACAAGGGAAATTTTATTGATTGGAAAATATCATTTTTATGTGCAGTAGGTGGGGCAATAGGAGGATATATAGGAGCGAAATTGTTGAAAAAATTACCAGAAAAGGTAATGAAAATAGCATTTACTATATTTTTAATTTATGTATCTTATAAAATGATATTTTAAGGAGGCAAAGTGACAGAGGTATTAATTGGTGTGTTAGCTGGAATTGTAAGTGGAACAGGAATGGGAGGAGGAACTATTTTAATTTTTCTTCTTTCATTTTTATTGGGAATAGAGCAACATATAGCACAAGCAACAAATCTGATTTTTTTTATTCCTACTGCAATTGTAGCTATTATAGTAAATTTGAAAAATAAAAACATTGATATAAAATTGGCAATATTAATATCAATATTTGGAATTTTAGGAGCAATTATTGGGGCCAATATTTCAATTCATATTGATGTAGGATTATTAAGAAAATGTTTTGGTATTTTTTTGGCAATAATAGCTATTAATGAAATATATTCCATATATAAAATGTATATAAAATCGTATAAAAATAGCAAAAAAAACTAAAAATAAAATTATAACAAGCGACAATATGTCTAAAAAAGCAACAAGTGGAGGTGAAGAAAATGAAATTTGTTAAAGGTGTTATGATTGGTGGATTAATTACAACTGGATTAATGATGATGTATGCTGAGTCAGATATGATGAACAAAAAAAGAATTATGAAAAAAGGTAAACAATTTGCTAAAAAAATGGGAATTATGTAAAAAAACATTACATTTATTTCATACAAATTTGCTAAAGCAAATTTGGCAGGAAACAAGATGGAGCATGTAAGTAATCTAAAAGGTTACAGATTTTTAGCATGCTCCTTTTTGTTATTATGCATTTTTGATTGGAAAAATGTCAACTTATTGACAAGAATGGAGAATATTGTTAAAATTAAAATAATTAGAAAAAGTAGAAACATAGGAGAGTAAAAAGTGAGAAGTACAAAGATTTTAGAAAAAAGTAATAAAATGGATAAAGGTATAACATTAATTGCACTAATAGTTACAATTTTATTTTCTTATGACGAAAAATTAAAATGTAGTAATAGCAAAGGTTTCC
>CAOKGO010000024.1 GCA_948468045.1 uncultured Clostridium sp.
GTTTGACACAATTAGACTTATCGAATTTTGATACAAGAAATGTAACAACCATGCATAATATGTTTTACGAAAGTAGTGGTTTGACACAATTAGACTTATCGAATTTTGATACAAGAAATGTAACAAATATGCATAATATGTTTTACAAAAATAGTGGTTTGACACAATTAGACTTATCGAATTTTGATACAAGAAATGTAACAACCATGCATAATATGTTTTACGATTGTAGGAGCTTGACAATATTGGATATATCTAATTTCAATACCAATAAAGTTACCAATATGGCTTCTATGTTCGATGGTTGTAATGGTTTGACAATATTAGATGTGTCAAATTTTGATACAAGTAATGTAACAAATATGAGTTTAATGTTTTGTGGTTGTATTGGTTTAACACAATTAGACTTATCGAATTTTGATACTAGAAAGGTAACAGATATGTCATATATGTTTCAATATAGCTCAAAATTAACAACGATCTACAATGGTGCAAATTGGAAAACAGCAACTACAAATACAGATATGTTTGATGGTTGTGGAACATCTACATTAACCAAAAAGTAATGGTAACAAAAACATTAAATGTAATAAAAAACATTGTACAAAAATTTTTTGATGAAAATTTTACACATAAATAAATTCAAGGAAAGTCAAAGTAGAAATTTAAAATTATACTTTAAGACTTTCCTATTTATTATTCTTTCTAAATTTTTTCCTTTATATTGAGATGGTTTGATAAATGTAGGTTAATGAAATATATAGAAGAAAAGGGAGCGATTTATTGTATAAGAGTAAAGTCAAAACTAACATTTTACATTCAC
Source organism: uncultured Clostridium sp. (assembly GCA_948468045.1). Lineage (GTDB taxonomy): Bacteria > Bacillota > Clostridia > TANB77 > CAG-508 > CAG-269. The sequence continues at coordinate 824 of CAOKGO010000024.1, forward strand.
AATTATGGAGAAATAGCAGGATATACAAAGGAGGTACAAGCAAAAGAAAAATAAGAACAATTCCAAAAAAACAGGTGTGATTTTTTACTTTATGAAGTATAAGTATAAATAAAAGAAAAAACACAATAGTGTTTATTAAGTGTGAAAACTTTTAAAACTATTGTGTATAAAACTTTTTTATATCTATAAATTATAAAAAATCTCTTAGATTTTATTTAGTTTTTAAGAAATTTTTCACTTTTCAAAAAAACTGTCGGGTAATAAGTAAAAATGTAAACTTGTTGACAAAGAAACCACATATTGATATACTATCAATAATTAAATAAATCAAAATATTGAAAATGTCATAATATTTTAGTAAATAAGAGAGAATAATAAACGAAAGAAAAGGGGAAAATTTATGTCAAAAAAGAAGCAGGAAAAAGAAAAAGCAATTACTTTAATTGCTCTAGTAATAACAATAATTGTTTTGCTAATTTTAGCAGGAATAAGCATTGCAACCTTAACAGGAGAAAATGGAGTATTAACGAAGGCAAATACAGCAAAAACAAATACAGATAGAGCATCAGCCAAAGAAAAAGTGCAAATAGCAGTAAAGGGAAGTTATGGAACAAATGGAAGCATAGAAATAGCAACCTTAAGGACAAACTTAAAACAAACCGAGGGAGTAACAGGAGCAGAAAATGTAACAAGTTTGCCAGCAACAGTAACAGTAGATGGTTATTCAGTAACGATAGAACCGAATGGAAAAGTGACATTAGAAGGAGAAGGAAATATAGAACTAGAAGAACCAAAGAAGGTTAAAGTAGAAGATGTCAAAAACAATGAAATAGTTTTTGACACAAAAACAGAAATAGAAGATAATTATGAAAATAAAGTAGTTGTGCCAGAAGGATTTAAAATAACAAAAGATTCAGCAACAGATGTAACAGGAGGGATAGTCATTGAAGACGTAACAAATGAAGCAACAGCAGGAAGTCAATTTGTATGGATACCAGTAGGAAAAGTAAAAACAGCAAATGAAACCAAAACAATAGAACTAAGTCGATATACCTTTGCAGACAATGGAATACCAACGAAACAAAGAGAAAATACAATAGAGACTTATTATCAAGAATTAGCAAGTTCTAGTTATGGAAATACAACAGCAAAAGATATTGAAATCTTTAAAACAAGTGCAACTACTAATAATGGATATTACATTGGAAGATATGAGGCAAGAAGTGAAACACAAAGAACATCAAAAAATCAAGCATTGGAACAAGTAACAGTAAAGCCAAATGACTATATTTATAATTATGTAACGCAGCCAAAAGCAGCAACGTTAGCAAGAGGAATGTACGCATCAAGTAATTTTACGAGTGATTTAATGAATAGCTATGCATGGGATACAGCAATTGTATTTATCCAAAACTTTGGGCAAGCTAATTATTCAAAGCAAGGAAGTTTAAATACAAGTTTAGCAACACAAGGAACCAATAATTTAACTGATACAACGAAACAAGATAAACAATTAAATATTTGGGATATGGCAAGTAATAGCTTTGAGTGGACAACAGAAACCCATACCAATGTCGACTTTCCTTGTGTTGATAGAGGAGGCATTTACAGTAGAACTAGCTACTACACGAGTTTTCGCAACCACTTTAGTGCGACAAATGCCGACAGCTATGACTTTTCTTTTAGGGTTGCACTTTATTTGTAGGACTGAGTGCTGTGAAAACCAAAATTATAATATGTGCTAAAAGTAGTTTTATAAGCACATAATTTGAATATAAAAAATTTAATGAATGAAATACGTTAAATGGAAAATTTTTAAATTCCTTACAAAATGTATAAAATACAATTTTGAGAAAGAAAGGAAAATTTTCCTGACGTGGCGTTTTTTGTACTTTTTAAGATACAAAAAACGGTACAAAAATAAAATTAGGTGGTGATTAAAAATGAGTTTTGGAGAAATGATGGAAATACTTTTAAAAATTCCCTTTAAGCTTCTTTACAATATCTGCTGTTAATACTCATTCTGATTCTATCATTCCCCAAATAATAGAAGGAATAATTTTTAGTTGTGGTTTGGTAATACTTGAAACTTTTTCAAAAAAATTTGCTAAATCTCTTGCAATATTCTTCTGTGTATTATAAATTTATTCATAAAAAACACCCTCTTTCGTGTATATGTTGCATTTTTTATTGTCAACAACATTTTACCAAAGTTGGTGTTTTTTTTGCAATCTTTTATGTTTTCAAAAAAACTGTCGGGTAATAAGTAAAAATGTAAACTTGTTGACAAAGAAACCACATATTGATATACTATCAATAATTAAATAAATCAAAATATTGAAAATGTCATAATATTTTAGTAAATAAGAGAGAATAATAAACGAAAGAAAAGGGGAAAATTTATGTCAAAAAAGAAGCAGGAAAAAGAAAAAGCAATTACTTTAATTGCTCTAGTAATAACAATAATCGTTTTGCTAATTTTAGCAGGAATAGCAATTGCGACATTAACAGGAGAAAATGGGATTTTATCAAAGTCAGCTACAGCTGGAGAAGAAAACAACAAAAAAGAATATGAGGAAATATTAAAATTAATAGGAAATGGTTTAAGAGCGGACAAAATTACGAACAATTGGGATAATAAAAAATATCTAGATGAATTTGAAAAAGAAATAAAAAAAGAAGATAAATTCAAAGAATCAGAAGTTAATAGAAAAGATGATGAAACGATAATAGTAATAACAAAAGAAGGATATGTATATAAAGTAACAGAAAATAAAGTAGAATATATAGGAAAACAAGGAGAAACAGAAATACCAAAATTAGAAGAAAGCAATATTAGTTTTGTGTATAATCCATCACCAGAAGAACAACCATGGACAAACGGAAAAGTAAATGTAAAAATTTCTACACAAATATCAGAATATCAATTACAATATTCACTAGACGGAAAGAGTTGGAAAAATTACGAAAAAGAGGTAGAAGTACAAGAAAGTGGGGCAATATTTGCAAGATTAGTAAATAACTTATATGAAACAATTTGTCAGGCAACAGGAAATGTAACAAATATTGACAAAACAAAACCAACAGCTACAATTACTTTTGATAGTACAAGTACAGATACAGTATCAAGTATTGTAGCAACAATAGAACAAAAAGACAATCAAAGTGGTATAAACATAACTAAATGTAAATGGGTTTATAATACAATTAGTGGAAATATAGGTACAAATGAAGAAGATTATACAGGTGGAAGTTTTACTACAACACCAGAAGAAATATCATTAAAAACACAAACAGCAGGAACTTATTATCTTCATGTATTATCAATAGATAATGCAGGGAATAGAATAGAAACAGTGTTAGGAGAAGTAGAAGTAGAAAAAGTTCAAACTGTTATAGATATAAAATCAGGAGAAAATATAAATTATAAAACAGCTGGAGGAGAAATTATCAGATGTGCAGTATTATGGGATGCTAATTCTGAATATGGCAAAAATGGAGTTCAAGTTGTTGCTTTAAATAGCGTTTGTCAAGTAAGTATTGGATGGAATAATGCTACGTGGCAACAAATAGAAGAATGTTATAATAACGGTATTACTACATTTAATAATACTGCTAATAATTATCTAAATACTTCAATAGCAGTTAGTGCACGTTGTTTAGGAACTGTGCCAAATTCTCCAGCATCTGAAAACACTAGCTATTTATCAGTTTCAGGTTGTCCACATATAAAAGAGGTAGACTCAAATTATGTTGCTGATTGGGAACAATTGTGTAAATTAAAAATAAACAATGTAGGAAGTCAATATTTTTTAGGTTCAAGATATAAAACAGGAGAGAATACAGGAATAAAACGATATTATTATGCTTTTCGTACTGTAGATTCATCTGGAAATCTAAATACTAATGCTGAAAATGATTTTATTTTTAAGGTTCGGATTAACATATGGAAGTTTATATAATGATAAGGATAGAACTTATGGACTTCGACCAGTATTTACATTAAAATCAGATGTAAAAATAATAGGTGATGGAACATCTAGCAATCCATATGTTTTAAGTGTTTAATAAAATTAAAAAGTATTATTTTGAAAAAATGAGTTCTGTATATTATATAGGACTCATTTATTATATTTAGAAAGTATATTAAATGATTACAATATTCAAATTTGAGAACAAAGAAAAAGAAAGAAAAAATAAGAAATGAAGAGCAAAATTGAGTAAAAAATGCATAAAATGGTAAATAAAACCATAAAATTTATAAAAACGCAAACAAATCAATACATAAACTGTATACATAATTTGATTTTGGAAACAATATGTAGTATAATAACAAATAGTTCGTGCTAAAACATAAAAAAACAAGGAGCGTGGATTTTATTTTTAGAAAGAAATTAAAATTAAAATATGGTACGAAAGAAAAACTAAAATATTTTAACGGAATTATTATAGCATTAGGGTTCATTCTTCAAATGGTAGTTATTAAAGACAAACCCATGTATAGTGTAAGCATTGCTGGAACAGAATTAGGGTATGTACAAAATAAAGAAGCTTTAGAAGAAAAAGTAAAAGAAGCAGTTTTAGAAAAAGAAGAAAAAAATGTAGATACCATTGATGTAAAAGCAGAACCAAAATATGAGTTAAAATTTGTTAATAAAACAATTGAAACAAATGAAGAACAAATAATAGAGGCTGTAGAACAAGAAGTAGAAATTACTTATAAATATTACGAAATAGCCTTACAAAACGAACAAATTGATTCTGTAAATACCATAGAAGAGGCAGAAGAACTTGTAAATAAAGTAAAAGAAGAAAACAAGGAACAAGAATTAGACTTAAGTATCATTGAAAAATACACAAAAAATGTTGAAGAAGTAAACACAAATAACATAGAAGTTGCAAAAAATGATGTTCAAGAAAAAATCACACAAAAACGAGAAGAACTAAAAAAACAAAAAGAAGAGGAAGAACGTATCAACAGTATGCCACAAGTAAATGGAATAAAATTAGCATATGTACCAGTAACAGGAACAATATCATCAAGATATGGTGTAAGCAGTAGAATAAGAAAATCAAACCATACAGGATTAGACATTGCTACAAAATCAGGCACACCAATCAAAGTTGTGGCAAGTGGAACAGTAACATGTGCAAGTTATCAAGGAGCCTATGGAAACTTAGTAAAAATAAGTCATGGAAATGGAGTAGAAACTTGGTATGCACATACAAGCAAAATGTATGTATCAGTTGGGCAAAAAGTAGAAGCAGGAAAAACAATTGCAGCAGTTGGATCAACAGGAAACTCAACAGGTAGCCATTTACATTTAGAAATAAGAGTAAACGGTCAACATGTTAATCCACAAAACTATTTATATTAAAAATAGGATTTAGGGACGGCCCCCAAATCCTATTTCTTTGTTTTGGGCATAATTGGGACAGGCACCGAGTAGCCCATTTGGGCATAATTGGGACAGGCACCAAGTAGCCCATTTGTGAATTTGGGCATAATTGGGACAGGCACCAATATGCCCAAATGGCACAATTACATTTTTTTGAAAAGCTAACTTGTACAAAATCAGTAATGGTTTTTATAACTAGGATTTACTACACATGATATTGCAAAAAGTTGAAATTTGAATCTAATTGTAGCTTGACAAAATTTTCTAATAATATATAATAAATGTGGTTAAAATAAAACTAATGAGGAGGAGTTTTTATGCAAGAAATAAGTCAAGAGGAACAACAAAAAGTTCAAAATATGATAAATGAGCTTGTAGAGAAAGCTAAAGTAGCGTCAAAAGAATACTTAAAGTTAGACCAAGAAACAGTAGATAATATTACAAAAGCCATGTCAATGGCAGGATTAGAACATCATATGGAACTAGCAAAGCTAGCAGTAGAAGAAACTGGAAGAGGAATTTACGAGGATAAAATAACAAAGAATATGTTTGCAACAGAATATGTGTATCATAGCATTAAATATGAAAAAACAGTTGGAATTATTAATGAAAATGAAGAAGAAGACTATATAGAAATTGCTGAGCCAGTTGGAATTATTGCAGGAGTTACACCTGTTACAAACCCAACTTCTACAACTATGTTTAAGTCAATTATTGCAGCAAAAACAAGAAATGTTATTATATTTGGTTTTCACCCATCTAGCCAAAAATGCAGTATGGAAGCAGCAAGAATTTTAAGAGATGCAGCAGTAAATGCGGGTGCACCAGAGAATTGCATTTTGTGGATTGAAGAACCAAGTGTACTGGCAACTAGATTATTAATGAACCATCCAAATGTTAATTTGATTTTAGCAACAGGTGGAACAGGGATGGTAAAATCAGCTTATTCTTGTGGAAAGCCAGCTTTAGGTGTTGGTCCACGGAAATGTGCCATGTTATATCCATAAAAGTGCAAAATTAAAAACATCTGTAAATGACTTAGTTTTATCAAAAGCATTTGACAATGGAATGATTTGTGCTTCTGAACAGGCAGTTTTAGTTGATAGAGCAATTTATGAAGAATTTGAAAAATTGATGAAAGAAGCAAATTGTTATTTCTTAAATGAAGATGAGAAAGAAAAATTAAAACAGAGTATGTTTGAATGGAATGAAGAATATGGATTCAAATTAAAATCTCATGTACCAGGTCAGTCACCTTACAAAATTGCACAAGAGGCAGGGTTTGAGGTACCAGAAGATACTAAAGTTTTAGTAGTATATGAAGAGGGAATAGGTAACGAGTATCCATTTTCAAAAGAAAAATTAAGCCCAGTTCTTACCTATTATATTGTAGAAAATGAGGAAGAAGGAATTGGAAAATCTGAAAAATTGCTAGAGTTTGGAGGACTTGGGCATTCTGCCGTAATCCATTCAGAGGACAGAGATGTAAATCTAAAATTTTCAGAAACAATGAAAGCTCGGAAGAATTATTGTTAATTCTCCATCAACACATGGAGCCATTGGTGATATTTACAACACAAATATGCCATCTTTAACACTTGGCTGTGGCTCATTTGGTGGAAACTCAACAACAGCTAATGTGTCATCAGTTAATTTAATTAATATAAAAAGAGTTGCGAAAAGGAGAGTTAATATGCAATGGTTTAAAGTTCCAGAAAAAATATATTTTGAAGCAGGTGCAATTGCCTACTTAGAGAAAATGCCAGATATTGAAAGAGCTTTCATTGTAACAGATGAGGGCATGGTAAAATTAGGATATGTAGATAAAATCTTATATCACTTAAGAAAAAGACAACAATATGTTCATTCTGAAATATTTAGTGAAGTAGAATCAGATCCATCTTTTGATACTATCAAAAAAGGTGTAGAGGCTATAAAAGCATTTAAACCAGATGTTATTATTGCAGTAGGTGGAGGTAGCCCAATGGATGCAGCTAAAGGAATGTGGCTATTTTATGAACATCCAGAAGCAGATGTAGAGGGATTAAAATTAAAATTTATGGACATTAGAAAACGTACTTACAAGTTCCCAAAACTTGGAACCAAGTGCAAGATGGTAGCAATTCCAACAACATCTGGAACAGGTTCAGAGGTAACATCATTTGCAGTTATAACAGATAAACAAAAAAATAAAAAATATCCATTAGCAGATTATGAATTAACACCAGATGTAGCAATTATTGACCCAGATTTAGTAATGAGCTTACCAAAATCAGTCACAGCAGACACAGGAATGGATGTTTTAACACATGCAATAGAAGCTTATGTTTCTAATATGGCATCAGATTATACAGATGGTTTATCAGAAAAAGCAGTTGAAATTGTTATGAAATATTTAGAGCAAGCATATGATGATGGAACAAATAAACTTGCAAGAGAAAAAATGCATAATGCAAGTACAATTGCAGGAATGGCATTCACAAATGCATTTTTAGGAATAAACCATTCTTTAGCTCACAAATTAGGAGCAGAATTCCATATGGCACATGGTAGATTAAATGCAATTATATTGCCATATGTAATAAAATATAATAGCTCAAAGCCAACTAAATTTGTATCATTCCCAAAATATGAATATTTTATTGCTGATGAAAAATATTATGAATTAGCTAAAAAAGTAGGTTTAAAAGCAGATACAAAAGAAGAGGGAATTGCAAGTTTAATTACAAAAGTACAACAAATGAATGAACATTTAGGAATTCCAAAAACTTTAAAAGATGCTGGAATTGATGAGCAAGAATTTTTAGCTAAAGTAGATATGCTTGCAGACAGAGCTTTCGAAGACCAATGTACAACAGCAAATCCAAGATTACCATTAGTTACAGAACTAAAACAAATTTTATTAGATAGCTATTATGGAAAAGAAATATAAAATAAAAATTGCTAGAAAAATATTTTTCTAGCAATTTTTACTATTACCATAAACACATTCCACACAAATTTACAAAAGCAAATTTGGTAACGAAAAAGACAAGGCATAAAAAGTAATCTAACAGGAAAGATTTTATCAATGTGAGACAGATAAGACCTGTCCCTAGTGTCTCATTTAAAATTCACAATTTTTTGGTGTTCTAGGGAAAGGAATTACATCACGAATATTTTGCATACCAGTTAAATACATAATAGCTCTTTCAAACCCTAAACCAAATCCTGCATGATTACAACTACCATATTTTCTTAAGTCTAAGTACCATTCATAACTCTCAAGTGGCATATCTAACTCTTTCATACGAGTAAGTAATTTATTATAATCTTCTTCCCTTTGGCTACCACCAATAATTTCTCCAATACCAGGAACTAGCAAGTCACTAGCAGCAACAGTTTTTCCATCTAGATTTTGCTTCATATAAAATGCTTTAATATCTTTTGGATAATCTGTTACAAAAACAGGCTTTTTGAAGATATTTTCACACAAATATCTTTCATGCTCTGTTTGTAAATCAACACCCCAAGAAACCTTATATTCAAAATCATCATTATGTTTTTCTAACTCTTTTATGGCATCTGTATAGCTAATTCTTACAAAATCAGAATTAATTACATGATTTAGTCTTTCTAATAGACCGTTATCCACAAATTGATTAAAAAATTCCATTTCTTCTTTACAATTATCTAATACATATTGAAAAATATATTTAATCATATCTTCTGCTAAATCCATATCATCATTTAAATCTGCAAAACAAATTTCAGGTTCAACCATCCAAAATTCAGCAGCATGTTTAACAGTATTAGAATTTTCAGCACGAAATGTTGGTCCAAAAGTATATACATTACAAAAACTTTGTGCAAAAGTTTCAGCATTTAATTGACCACTTACTGTTAAATGAGCAGATTTTCCAAAAAAATCTTGTGAAAAATCAACATTTCCATCTTCAGCTTTTGGAATATCATTCAAATTAAAAGAATTCACATTAAACATTTCTCCAGCACCCTCAGCATCACTTCCAGTAAGAATAGGAGTGTTCACATATACAAACCCTCTTTCTTGAAAAAACTTGTGAATAGCAAAAGCAAGCGAACTTCTAACACGGAATACAGCATTAAATGTATTAGTTCTAGGACGTAAATGTGAAATAGTTCTTAAATATTCAAAAGAATGACGTTTCTTTTGAAGAGGATAACTACTGTCAGATAAACTCTCTATTTCAATATCTTTTGCTTGTATTTCAAATGGTTGTTTTGAATTTTCAGTTAATACAAGAGTTCCAGTTACTTTAATAGAAGAACTTATAGTTAATTTACAGATTTCAGAAAAATTTTCTAAGTTGTCATGAAATACAATTTGGACATTTTTAAAAAAAGTTCCATCATTTAATTCAATAAAACCAAAATTTTTAGAATCCCTTACAGTTTTTACCCAACCTTCTATGGTAATTTCTTTATTAACAAAATTGTTTGTATCTTTATACAAATTTTTTACAGTTGTAGTTTTCATATATGAAATCCCCCTTATTTTTAATTTAGTCCTATTATATGATACTATGTAAAAATTTGCAAGAGAAAATTTGTAACAATCTTGTAATAATTTAGAAATATTTTTGTTATAATACATTGACTTTTTATTCGTTTCGTTATATCATATTAATGTTAAAAAACCTAAGGAGGATAATTATGGGAGAAGTAATTGTAATAACATCAGGAAAAGGTGGAGTAGGAAAAACAACAACAACAGCAAATCTAGGTTCTAGTTTAGCAGTTGAGGGAAAAAAAGTAGCATTAATAGATACAGATATAGGACTACGAAACCTAGACGTTGTTATGGGATTAGAAAATAGAATTGTATATGATATTGTAGACGTTGTAGAAGAAAAATGTAAATTAAGACAAGCCTTAATCAAAGACAAAAGATTTAAAGAATTATATTTATTACCAGCAGCACAAACAAGGGACAAGAGTGCTGTAAATGAAGAACAAATGAGTAATCTAGTAGAAAAATTAAAAGAAGAATTTGATTACATATTAATAGATTGCCCAGCAGGAATAGAACAAGGCTTTAAAAATGCTATTGCAGGAGCCAATCGTGCTATTGTAGTAACAACAGCAGAAATATCAGCAATTAGAGACGCAGACAGAATAATAGGACTATTAGAATCTTCAGAAATAAAAAATCCACAACTAGTTATCAACAGAATTAGACCAAACATGGTAAAAAAAGGTGAAATGATGGATGTAGATGATATTGTAGACCTATTATCTATTGATTTAATCGGTGTAGTACCAGATGACGAATATATAATTACACAAACAAATAAAGGAGAACCAGTAATCCAAAATAAAAAAGCACCATCTGGAAAAGCTTATATTGAAATAGCAAAAAGAGTATTAGGAGAAAAAATAGAAGTAACAATTCCAGGAAGAGAAAAAGGATTTTTTGCAAGACTAAAGCAATTATTTAAAAAATAAGCATTTGGAGGTAAAAAAATTAATGTTTAACCTAATGAAACTTTTTAAAAAAGTTGGTAAGAAAGAAGAAAAAGAAGTTATAAATAATTCAAGAGATGCAGCAAAAGAAAGATTGCATTTAGTTTTAATGCAAGATAGAGCAAATGTTTCAGTCGACTTTTTAGAGCTAATGAAGCAAGAAATTATAGAAGTCATCAAAAAATATATTGATGTAGATGAAAGTGCTATTGATGTAAGGCTTACTAATAAAGAAAATGAAGATGGTACAAATGGAGCACCAGCATTATATGCAAATATTCCAATTGTCAATATAAAAAATGAAGCAAGAAAAGTAGAAAATAAAAACAAAAAACATGAGAAGCTAAAAGAGGAAGAGCCAAAAAAAGAAAATAATAAAGAAAAAAGTAAATCAGCAAAAAAGCAAAAAGCTAAGCAAGAAACTAAAAAAGAAAATCAAAACTTAGAAGAGAATGAAATAATAGAAGTTAGTACACAAAATGATGAATTAAAAGAAGAAATTAGAGAAGACAAAGAAGTAATAGAAAAAGAATCACAACAAGAAATTAAAGAAAATAAAGAACAAGAAGATTCAAAGGCAGTAATAAATGGACATGAAGAGCAAGAAATAAATAAAAAAGATATAGAAAATCAAGAACAGGAAAATCAAGAAAACCAAGAGCAAGAGGAAAAACAAGAAAGCAAAAAGGTTGTAAATGAAAGATTAGCTAAAATCATAAATATAGAGAAAAAATAAACAAAACAAAGAAAGGCATGATTAAAAAATTTTGACATATTTTATATTATCTTACATGCCAGGTCTTTGTTAGCCGCCAAATTTGCTTTAGCAAATTTGTATGGAATATGTTGAAGTTATAGAAAATTGGAGATTTTTCATAACAAAACAAAGGAAAAACCTAAACCCAATAAATTCAATTAGAAAAAGAGTTGATTTAATGAGAAAGAGAGAATTAAAAAACATAGAGTGGAGTATCGGAATTATTGCAATTATCCTTTGTATTATAGGGCTAGTTGCTTTATTTTCAGCTACACAAGAAGCAGAATATGACGAATTTAATAAACAATGCATATGGCTTGTTATTAGTCTAGTAATAGGTATTATTATAATGCTAATTGACTATGAAACAATCGTAAAAATGTCACCAATTTTTTATGGAGGTTTTATAATACTTCTTATTGCAGTATTATTCACAAAACCAGTTAATGGAGCTACAAGCTGGTTTGATATTGGCTTCTTTTCTTTCCAACCAGGAGAATTTGCTAAAATATTTGTAATTTTGTTTTTAACATATATCATAACAAAAATACAACAAAGAGACAAAAGAGAAATTAATAAACCTCTAAAATTATTAATCATATTAGTAGCACTTGCATTACCTGTTTTATTAATTATAAAACAGCCAGACTATGGAACAGCGGCAGCTTTTTTAGTAGCAATGGCATTTATGCTAATAACTGCTGGAATTGACAAAAAATATATTTTTGGAATTATTATTTTAATAGTAGTATCAGTACCTTTAATTTATAATTTTATATTACCAGAACATGCAAAAAAAAGAATTGACATATTCCTAAATCCAGAATCAGACCCACGTGGCTCTGGATATAATATCATTCAATCTAAACTTGCAATTGGAGCAGGAGGATTAACAGGAATGGGATTATTAAAAGGAAACCAAACTCAACTAGGATTTTTACACCCTAAAACAACAGACTTTATATTTGCAGTAATTGGCGAAGAAATGGGATTTATTGTAGCAGTTACAGTTGTTATACTCTATGTATTGTTCATAACAAAATGTCTCTATGTAGCAAAAACAGCAAAAGATGAAACAGGTTCATTAATAGCAGCTGGAATTACAGGAATATTTGTATTCCATATGATTGAAAACATAGGAATGGTAATGGGACTGCTTCCAATTACAGGTGTACCACTTCCATTTATAAGTTATGGAGGAAGCTCACTTATCACAAACTTTATAGGAATTGCAATACTATTAAACATTAGTAGTAAAAGGCAAAAAACAATTTTTGTAAAATAGGAACTTTTTGGGACATTTGCTTTTTCACAAAAATGTGAAAAAGCAAATGTCCCAAAAGCACAGGAGGAGTTATGTATTTGAAAAAACTAAAAATAGGAAATATAGAATTAGAAAATAACTTAATATTAGCTCCTATGGCTGGTGTTACAAACCAGCCTTTTAGAATAATATGTAAGGATGCTGGTGGTGTACGGGCTTGTTTGCACAGAAATGGCTAGTTCAAAAGCAATTTTTCATAATGACCAAAAAACTAGAAGATTACTAAATACAAATGGAGAAAAAAGACCAATTAGTATGCAAATTTTTGGAAGTGATGAAGAAACTATGGGGTATGCTGCAAATTATGTAAGTAAAATAGCAGATATCGTTGACATCAACATGGGATGTCCTGCACCAAAGGTTGTAAAAAATGGAGATGGAAGCAAGCTTTTATTAGACTTACAAAAGGCAAAAAAAATAATGGAAGCAGTTGTCAAAAATTCACAAGTTCCAGTAACATTAAAATGTAGAAAAGGTTGGGATAAAGAAAATATTGTTGTTGTAGAACTTGCAAAAATTGCCCAAAGTGTTGGAATAACTGCTATAACTGTCCATGGTAGAACAAGAACAGAGTTTTATTCAGGACATGCTGATTGGGAGATTATAAAAAAAGTAAAAGAGGCAGTTGATATTCCTGTAATAGGAAATGGTGATATTGTTGACGAAGAAACAGCATTAAAAATGTTTGAGGAAACTGGCGTAGATGGCATTATGATAGGAAGGGCAAGTTTTGGTAATCCATGGATTTTCCAAAAAATAGAGCATTTTTTAAAAACAGGTCAAAAACTTCAAAATCCAACAAATGAAGAAAAATTAGAAGTTATAAAAAAGCATATTGATTTAGCAGTTCAAGAAAAAGGGGAAATTGCAGTTAAGGAACTAAGAAAACATATTGCTTGGTATACTAAAAACTTAAAAAATTCGAGTGATTTTAGAAATGAAATAAATCAAATAGAAACAAAAGAAGATTTGCTTACAAAAATAGAAGAATACTTTTTACAACTAAAAAATGTATAAATAAATAGGGAGAAATAACATATGTTAGCACAAATGGAGGTTTAATGGCTTATATAATTAAGAGGAATATTTATAATAATATTTATAGTCTACTACATTAATGGCAATCTTTAGATATAATATATTATCAAAAAATCATACATAATAAAATTTTTATTAATTTGATTTTTAAGGGAGAACTTTTAAAGTAATGAATTACAATGAATAATTTAAAACTCTTCAAAATAAAATTTATTATCATTATTTAGGAGGTAGTAAATTTTGAAAAAGAAGAGTTTTTTTATTTTATTTACTGTTATTATTTTAATAGGAATTAGTGTTTTTTTCATCTTTTTTTATAATAAAACGGCTAAAAGTTCAAAAATTGGGAATAATAGTACTAGTCAAGAAATTGTAGATTACATTTTAAATATTAGTTCTTATGAAGCAAAAATAGATGTAGAAATAGAAAGCAACAAAAATAAGAATAAATATGTATTAAAGCAACAATATAAATCACAAAATGAAATAATACAAGAAGTACTAGAGCCAAGCAATATTGCAGGAACAAAAATCATCAAAAATGGAAATCAATTAAAATTAGAAAATAGCAACTTAAGTTTAAGTTCCATTTTTGAAAACTATCAATATGTATCAGACAATAGTTTAGATTTGAGTTGCTTTATTGAAAATTACAAACAAGATAGCAAGGCAAGTTGGAAAGAAGAAAATGAAAAAATAGTAATGAAAACAAAAAAAGATCAAGAAGAAAAGACATTATCAATAGATAGAAAAACGGGAAAACCTATCAAATTAGAAATAAAAGGGACTAACAAAAATACAGGAATTTACATATTATATAATGAGGTGAATATCAATTGCCTGTAATAAAGTAAAAATTACTTTCACTAATATTTAAAATAGCATGAAATATACTTGACAATACACTAATAGTAGGAGTGAAGAATATGCAAATCAAAAGAGGAGATATGTTTTATGCAGATTTAAGTCCAGTAGTTGGCTCAGAGCAAGGAGGAGTTAGACCAGTGCTTATAATACAAAATGACTTAGGAAATAAATACAGTCCTACTGTAATTGCAGCTGCGATAACTTCTCAAACAGGAAAAAATAAATTACCAACACATATTGAAATAAATTCAGATTCTTGTGGACTAAAAAGTAATTCAGTAGTACTTGCTGAACAAATAAGAACAATTGATAAAAGCAGATTAAAAGAAAGAATAGGTCACATAGATGATGAGAGAATAATAGATAAAGTAAACAATGCTTTGGGTGTAAGCTTTGGATTAGATGAATAGGATTTGGGGACGCCCCCCAAATCCTATTCTTTGATGTTATAGGAAAAATCTTTGATTTTCCTATAATATCAAAGATTCTACACAAATTTGCAAAAGCAAATATATAAACATATTCACATAAAACAGACAAACAAATAAAATAGAAAAGAATAATCTAAATTTTATTATACAATTAAAGAATTACTTGACTTTAAATGACACATAATATATTATACTTGTAGTAACTAATAAATACATATTAATAGAATAAAGAAAATGATATTCGGAGAAACTAATGAAGAACTTAGGAGGAAAAAACATGGTAGAAAAAAATACAAAAGGTATTACTTTAATAGCACTAGTAATAACTATAATAATATTATTAATTTTAGCAGGAATATCAATTGCAATGCTATCAGGAGAAAATGGTATTTTAACAAAATCAAGTACAGCAAAAGAAGAAACAATTATAAAAAACTATCAAGAGCAATTAGGAATTATTTGGATGGGTGTTAAAGTAGAAAATACTAATACAAGTACTCTTGATGGAGAAATATTAAAACAAGTAAAAGATGAAATTGAAAAAGACAGTAATTTTGAGGGTGCAACAGTAGAAATTATAGATGATATTATAGAAGTAACTACTAAGGAAGGATATATTTTTCACATTATAGATGGAAAAGTAGAATATGTTGGAGTAGATGGAGAAGAAAAAGGAGATATAACATTAATATTAGAAGTAAATAAACCACAAATTAAAAAGCTTGAATTTGTAGCAACAGCAAGTAATGCAAAAGGAAGAAAATTAACTTATGTCTTGTATGTAAATGGAACAGAAAGACAAAGAGTAACAACGTATAAAACTACATTTACATCAGAAATGCAAACTACTCAATTTGGAGAAACCACAACATCATATGTAGAAATAAAATATGAAGATGAAAAAACTGCTAGGTCAAATGAAATTACAGTAGAAGATAAGACAATAGCAAGTGGAGAGGAATTTGCAAATTTTAGAGATACAGTAAATGCTGGGAATACGTATGAAGGCGAAACAATACAATTAGTAGACAATATAGATTTAGGCAGTGTATGTGGTGAAAGTATAGGAAGTTTTACACCAATTGGAACAGAAACTATTAATTTTAAGGGAACATTTGATGGAAATTACCATACAATAAACAATTTATATATGAGAGAAGAAAAATCAGTATTAGGTCTATTTCCAAGAGTAGATGAAAAAGCAACAATTAAAAAAAGTAAATTTGCAAATGTATATGTTTTAAATGTTAATAGTGAAAATATACCATCAGTAGTAGGAATGATTGGTGGAGAAAATAATGGAAAAATAGAAGAATGTGGAATAGTAAGTGGTGTAGTAGTAAATAAACATTATCGGTACAATAAATGATTATATAGGAGGAATTGTAGGTAATAATAAAAAAAGTGTAAAAAATTGTTATAATGTAGCTGATGTAATATCATCTAAAATTTCAGTAACAGGTAATTTTATACTTGTAGGCGGAATATGTGGAGTCAATAAAGCAGAAATAGAAAATTGCTATAATGTAGGTAATATAACTGGAAATTATGAGAATACAAAAGGAGAAGCAAATGCAGTAGGAGGAATAGCAGGATTTGCTTTACAGGGAAATATAAAGAATTGTTATAATATCGGAGCTATAAATGGTAAAAATTCTAATTTGACACAATGTGCAGGAATAATAGGAAGAAATGGAGATGGTACAGGTCAAGGAAGCAGTACATCACAGAATAATTATTATTTAAATACTAAAAGTTCAGTAGCTTTTTATAACTATGTGGAAAATGATGATTATAGTGCCAATACAGAAAACGGAAAAACAGAAACACAAATGAAAGACAAAAATTTTGTATCAAGTTTAGGGGATGCTTATGCAGAAGACACACAAAACATAAATAATGGCTATCCAATATTAAAATGGCAAAAAGACAATAATTATCCCCAAGTATAACAGAATTGCAGAATGGCTGAAGGATTACTCTGAAGTTATCAAAGATAGGATTTTGGGGCCGTCCCCAAATCCTATTTTTTAACTTTATATATAAAAGTGTTGACATTGCTTTAATTTAGTCATATACTAAATCCATAATAAAGAGTAAGGAGGTTTCAACTATGGATAACTTAATAGAAATCAGATGGCATGGTAGAGGTGGTCAAGGTGCCAAAACAGCATCTTTATTACTAGCAGATGCCGCTTTCAACACAGGCAAGTATATTCAAGGTTTTCCAGAATATGGACCAGAAAGAATGGGAGCACCAATCACAGCATATAATCGTATAAGTAGCAATCCAATCACAATTCATAGTAACATTTATGAGCCTGACTATGTCGTTGTTGTTGATGATACACTTTTAGAATCTGTTGATGTAACATCAGGACTAAAAGAGACAGGAGCAATAGTAATAAACACAACAAAATCAGCAGAATATTTAAGAAATGTACTAAAAGGATATAAAGGAGATATTTTTTGCATAGATGCAAGAAAAATATCAGAAGAGGCACTGGGAAGATACTTCCCAAATACACCAATGTTAGCAGCCATTGTAAAGGTAAGTGGGATTATGACTGATGAAGCTTTATTAGAAGACATGAAAGAATCATTTAAACATAAATTTGCCAAAAAGCCAGAAGTTATTGATGGAAACATGAAGGCTTTAGAATTAGCATTAAAGGAGGTAAAAAAGATATGACAGAAATCAATAATAAAACACCAATGGAGAAGCTAACTCCAGGTGGTGACATTTACACTTCTGGAAATGCAAGAGAATTTAAAACAGGAGATTGGAGAAGCATAAAACCAGTTTTTTTAAGTGAAAATTGCAAACAATGTGGACTATGTTTCCCAGTATGTCCAGAAGATGCTATTCCAGTAAATAAAGAATGCAAAAGAGAAGATTTTAACTATGATTATTGCAAAGGGTGTGGTGTATGTTCTAAAGTATGCCCATTTGGAGCAATTAAAATGGAGGAGGAGTAATTATGAGTATAAGAGAAAGATTAAGTGGTAATGAAGCAGCAGCAACTGCTATGAAACAAATCAATCCAGATGTTGTAGCAGCTTTCCCAATTACCCCATCAACAGAAATTCCTCAATATTTTTCAACATTTGTAGCAAATGGAAGTGTAGATACAGAATTTGTTGCAGTAGAAAGTGAACATAGTGCAATGTCTGCATGTATTGGAGCAGAAGCAGCAGGAGCAAGAGCAATGACTGCAACATCAGCAAATGGATTATCTTTAATGTGGGAAATGATTTATATAGCTTCAAGCTTAAGATTACCAATAGTTTTATCTTTAGTAAATAGAGCTGTATCAGGTCCATTAAACATACACTGTGACCATTCAGATGCTATGGGAGCACGTGATAGTGGATGGATAATGCTATTTTCTGAAACTAATCAAGAAGCTTATGACAATACTTTAATGGCACACAGAATTGCAGAAAACAAAGATGTAATGTTACCTCTAATGGTTTGCCAAGATGGGTTTATTACATCACATGCTATTGAAAATATTGAATTAGTAGAAGATGACAAAGTAAAAGAATTTGTTGGAGAATATCATCCAGAACATTATTTACTAAACAAAAATGAGCCAATTGCAGTTGGACCTTTAGATTTACAAGCTTATTTATTTGAACACAAAGCACAGCAAGCAGAAGCAATGAAAAACGCAAAACAAGTCATTTTAGATGTTAGCAAAGATTTTGAAAAAATGACAGGAAGAAGTTATGGATTGTTTGAAGAATATAGATTAGAAGATGCAGAAATTGCAATTGTATGTATGAACTCTACTGCTGGAACAACTAAATTTGTAGTAGACAATTTAAGAGAAAAAGGTATCAAAGCAGGACTTCTAAAAATCCGTGTATATAGACCATTCCCAGTAGAAGAAGTAGCAAAAGCCCTATCACACTTAAAAGCAATTGCTATTTTAGACAGAGCAGATTCTTTAAATGCAGCAGGTGGAGCATTATTTGAAGACGTAACATCTGCAATGTATGTAAATAATATCCATGTGCCAGCTGTAAATTATGTTTATGGAATTGGTGGTAGAGACACCAAAGCAGACGACATTGAATCTGTTTACGAAGATTTATTAGAAATCACAAAAAATGAAAAAATAGAAAATCCTTATCGTTATTTAGGTTTAAGAAAGGAGGCAAAATAATGGCTTATAATCTAAAAGAAGTAGTTGCAAATAGTCCATCAAGATTCACACAAGGGCATAGAATGTGTGCAGGTTGTGGAGCACCACCAATCGCAAGACACATTATGAGAGCCTTAAAACCAGAAGACCATGCAGTAGTTGCAGGAGCAACAGGATGTATGGAAGTATCTACATTTATTTATCCATATACAGCATGGACAGACTCATTTATCCATACAGCATTTGAATGTGCTGGAGCTACATTATCAGGAGTAGAAGCAGCATATCAATCAATGAAAAAACAAGGAAAATTACCAGAAGGAGAAACAAAATTCATTGCATTTGGTGGAGACGGTGGAACATATGACATAGGACTTCAAAGTTTATCAGGAGCAATGGAACGTGGTCATGACATGGTATATATTTGTTATGACAATGGAGCATATATGAACACAGGAATACAACGTTCTTCAGCAACACCAAAATTTGCAGACACAACAACATCACCAGCAGGAACAGTAGTACCTGGTAAAATGCAATCAAGAAAAGACTTAGCCCAAATAATGGTAGGGCATCATATACCTTATGTAGCACAAACATTAGGATACATGAACTTCAAAGACATATATGAAAAAGCCGAAAAAGCAATATACACAAAAGGACCTGCATTCTTAAACGTAATGGCACCATGCCCAAGAGGATGGGGATACCCAACAGACCAATTAATGCAAATAAACAAACTAGCAGTAGAAACCTGTTATTGGCCATTATATGAAGTAATTGACGGAAAATACACCATAAACTACAAACCAGCCAAAAAATTACCAATAGAAGAATTCTTAAAACCACAAAAAAGATTTAAGCACATGTTCAAACCAGGAAATGAATGGATGATAGAAGAATTCCAAAAAGAAGTAGACGCAAGATGGCAAGAATTACTAGACTTAGAAGAAATGTCACGTTAGATGTCGCATTGGGGACGTTTCTTTTGGGACATTTTTATGTAAATAAGAAAAATTATAAGATTTAAGGTTGCTGAAGAGATATTTTCCAGCAACCTTATTTTACATAATTTTACGGGCATAAAATTGGAACATGAACAAATAGCCTAAAAATTAAGGATTTCCAATTTAGTATTAAATTTAAGAATCATCTTTACTTTCAATTACAATTAAAATTCCACTTTTTAACTCAATTGTAGCAACATTTTCTACAATCTCATTACTAACACCTAAGCTTGTACCAATAGACAAACTGTAATTTTCTAGTGGGTATTTAAAACCTTTCAAGGTTAAACCATCAACATTTGTAGAAAGGGGAATTAAAGAAATATATTTCCCATAAATTTTACCTTTATACAAAGAAATAGTATTATTTATCAAATAAATTCGATTATATTTATCAAAAATTTGGCAGGGAATGCCTTTATCTAGGCTGATTTTTAAAATATGAATATTTGCAAGTGCATGATCTATTCTTTTTCCTAATGCACCAATTATAGTGATATTAGAACTATTTAATTCAATTGCTAAATTTAGTGCAATATCTGTGTCAGTATTATCTTTTTCAGGGTTATACTTATGAAAAATAACATTAGAATTATTTTTAAAAGTTTGCAATATATTGGTATTTACAGAATCAAAATCCCCAACTACATGATTTGGTACAATATTCAACTCAAATAAAGCTTCTAACCCATTATCAACGGCAATAATGTTTAAATTGGTGTGTTCTTTTATATAATTTTCTAAAATTTGTTTATCTATTTCTCCACCTGCAACGATTAAAGTTTCCATTTTTAAAAGTTCCTTTCTTAAAGTATAAATTGGTTATTTTATGTTATAGTAAAAATCAAAGATTTTCCTATAACATATTGAGAAATACAAAAAAGAAATGTCTACGATTTCACAAAAATATGAATAAATAAACGTCCTATTTCATGTTTATTTCTCATTTTTTGCTTGGTTTACGTAAAGATGTCGCAAAAGAAACGTCCCCAATACGACATAAGAAAATAGCGCCTACGATAATTGGTAGATAAAAGGTGTATAGTCTCCAAAATAGAATTGACATGTTGATTGTTCCCTCTTGAAAAATTGTGTTAAATAGTAGGAAAAAACCACCCTCTGCACCAAGCCCTGAACCTGGTGTTGGGATAAATGTCATTATTAATAATAGAAAAGCTTGTAAAGGTATAATTTGCCAAAAGCTGATTCCAGAGTTTCCAAAGGCACGATATACCATGTAAGTAATTGAATAATATGCAAAACTCTGAATGACAGCTGTTATGAACATTTTAAGTACCATTTTCTTTTCAGATTTCATGAAAAGGAATTGTTCTCTAAAGTTATCAATACTTTTATCTAATTTTTCTATTGTTCTTTCTGGATTTTTGAATATATGAATTTTTCCTAATAGTTTAATAACAGGTGTGGTAAAAAAGGTTATAACTTTTTTCTTAATTCCTGCTAAAATAACAACAATTATTGCTAATATGTTTACAACAAACCCTAAAATAGCAATCCATACATATTCTTGCATCAATTTAGCAAAAAAGTCAAATTCAAAAAATACAACAACTAAAGTGCTTACTACTAAGGCAGTTTGAGTAATAATAAACTTCATTGCCATGGCAGATAAAGAGTCACTAACTCTTTTTCCTGTTTTTGTTAGTTCATATGCTTGCATTGGTTGACCACCAGTAGAAAATGGAGTGATATTATTGAATAATTGTCCTAACATGGATACCTTAAAAGAATTAGTAAATTTTTGATTAGGATACATTTTCTTTATTGGTGTGTGTAAATTAGAAGCTTCACAAAACCAATGAATAACTAAGCAGATAATCCCAGCAAATACCCATTTATAATTTACTTGATGTAATAATTGAATAATATTATCTATACCATCTACTTTTACCATATAAATAAATAGACCAATAAAAATAGCTAAAATAAGGAAAAAATTAAATCCAATTACTTTCTTATTTGCAGGTTTTACTTCTTCATGAAGTTCCTCTATTTCTGTTTTAGTATCTAATTTTTCTTCAAAATCTTCAGACATTTTATACTTCCTCTCTAAAAATCTTTTTAACATTATATCTGTTATACCTCAAATTATACCATAAATCAAGAGAAAAATACTTAATTTTGAATTAAAAATATTTCAATGTGTCAACAGATGAAATTATAACCATAAAATTGACAAATACATAACAATAGATATTATGTTAATATCGATAAAGAAAGGTGTGACTTAAAATATGCCAAGTATATCAGAAAAAGTCGAAGCTTTAATTGAATGGATGGAAAAGTATCCTAAAGCAACTATTGTGCCAAAGGTTTCAGAAGATATATTAAGACAATATTCAAAAACAGATAGGGAATATGAACAAATCCTAGAAGAGTATGAAAAAATAAAAAAATATTATCAATATGTAAGAACAAGAAAAAGAAAGAATAAATTTGATGAAAATGAAATTGCTAAATGTAGGCTTGGAAATGTTGGTGGTGTTTTTGGCTATCCAAACAAAATAGGGAAATTAGCTAAGCAATATGGAATGTCAGAAGAAAACATTAATAATATAGTGGCCAAATATGGAACAATTGATAATTTTTATAAATTATATAGAAATCAAGAGTTAGAAAACGAAAAGGATGTAATATTAGCAAATTCATTTATTAAAAATTTAATAGATATTGATTGCAATTTTAATGTAGGATATGACAATTTATATAGAGAAATAATTCGCAGAACAAATAATACATATAATGAACTAGTTTTATATTCAAGTGAGAGAATTAAAGAATGTATAGAAGATTTAAGTGAAAAGGAAAGAACCATACTTGAAAAAAGATTTCGTTTAACATCAAATAATAATAGTAATACTTTGACAAGTATTGGACATGAAATGAAAATTACGGCAGAGGGAGTAAGAAAAATACAAGAAAGAGCACTTAAGAGATTGAGAATTAGAAAAAAAGAATTTACATTTGATATAAATAAATTGATAAATAGCAATTTTATAACAGATAGCGAAAAAAGGCAATTATTAGAAATAGAAAAGGAATTAAATGATATTAATTTTTCTCATGTAGACATACCAAGAAATAGTGTTATAGAAATGTTAAAAAATTTAAAGGCACTTCAAATTAAAGAAAAAGCATCAATACCAAAAGACTATATTTCGATAGAAAATGCAAAATTTTCAACAAGAGCTTATAGTGTATTACGATTTCAAGGAATAAATTATTTGCATGAAATTTCAAATTATACATATAAAGAATTAAGTAATTTAAGAAATTTAGGAGAAATATCAATACAAGAAATTATTGCTAAATTAGCAGAACATGGTTTACAATTAAAAGAAGAATCTGATTTAGAAGAAAAAGATACAGAAAAACAAGAGGTAGTAAAGAGAATTCTTGAAAAGCAACAAAAAATATCTGAACAACAAAAAGAAATAAGCCAATTAAGTAGAGCAAAAAAGGAGTTATGATGTATAATAATAAAATAAAGAAAAATAACTTTACAGATAAAATAAAAGTTGATGAAAATGTTGCTAATATAGTAATTGAAAGAAATGAATTTTTAAAACAAATTAATGGAAATGAAGCAATTTTAAATATGTTATCAATAGAAAGATTATATAAACTTGAAAGATATTATGACGATATTATTGAGCAAAACGAACAAAAAATAAAAAAATTAAAATAGAAGTATAGTTATGAAGAGTATATGAGATATACTCTTTTTAAATGTAAAAAGTTCGTCTGCTAAATTTGCTTTTGCAAGTTTGAGTATAATGTGTTTTTATTGTATAGGTAACAAATTGTTACCAGTTGAAAATGAAATGACGAAAAACAAGAGATACAGTTTTAAGTGATTAAAAGGAGTGAGTGTTAGCAAATAAGAAATATTAAATTCTATTTTTTGGTAAAATGAATATATATTAATAAAAATTAAAAAGGTAGAAGGAGAAAAAAATGCAAGATAAAGGTTTAGATTTTAAACATAAAGAAGTAGTTAATATTAATGACGGCAAAAGACTAGGATATGTTCAAGATGTTTGTGCAGATTTAGAAACAGGAACAATTACATCTATAATAGTTCCTGGAAGTAATAAAGTACTTAATATATTTTCACAAAATAATGAAATCATAATACCATGGCAGAACATTAAATGCATAGGAGAAGACTTGATTCTAGTAGAAATTTAGAAAATAATATTAATATGACTTTTATTGAAAATGATAAAATAATTGTACAGTAACAATATTTATAGAAGTAATAAAAGTATTCTTCTTTTGTATAATTAATGTATAGAAATAATTTCCATAAAAACTTTCAAAAAAACTATTGACTTTAAAAAACAAACATGGTATTATTAAAAAGTACCTTGCGAAAGAAAAATAAACTAATAAAATTAGTAATAAAAATCAAACACAAGGAATATAATAAACAGTGGTTACTAATTTTTTATTTTGCCCTAAATTTTATATGAAATTTGTAGGTGAAAAAATTTTTTTAAAAAATTTGTCAAAAAGTGTTGACAAATTTAAAAAGGTATAGTATAATGCAAACCGTTCCTCATAGAGGGACATAAAAAGTACATTGAAAAGTAAACAATAAAATCCTTTAGAGAATAA
>CAOKGO010000025.1 GCA_948468045.1 uncultured Clostridium sp.
TTCTACACAAATTTGCTAAAGCAAATTTGGCAGACGAACAAAGACGAGGCATGAAAAGTAATCTAAAAGGTCATAAAATTTTAATCATGCCTCTTTTGTTCTGTTATAGGAAAAATCGAAGATTTTTCTATAACATCAACACATTCTACACAAATTTGCTAAAGCAAATTTGGCAGACGAACAAAGACGAGGCATGAAAAGTAATCTAAAAGGTCATAAAATTTTAATCATGCCTCTTTTGTTCTGTTATAGGAAAAATCGAAGATTTTTCTATAACATCAACACATTCTACACAAATTTGCTAAAGCAAATTTGGCAGACGAACAAAGACGAGGCATGAAAAGTAATCTAAAAGGTCATAAAATTTTAATCATGCCTCTTTTGTTCTTGAATTGAAAAAGCATTAATGTTATAATAGCAAAAAAGGAATTTATTAATTATGAAATATAGTAAGACTATCAATACTAAAATAGGAGAAATTACAATAGTAGAAGAAAACAATAAAATTATTGAAATATGGATAAATCAAGAAGTTAAAGAAAATACAGTAAAAAAAGATACAAAGCTTTTAGAAGAAGCAAAAAAGCAATTAGAAGAATATTTAGCAGGAAAGAGAAAGCATTTTAGTCTACCTTTAAAGCTTAAAGGTACAGATTTTATGAAAGAGGTTTGGACGTGTTTGCAAAAAATTTCTTATGGAGAAGTTAAAACGTATCGGACAGATTGCTAAAGAAGTTGGAAGCCCAAAAGCTGCTAGAGCTGTTGGAATGGCAAACCATAAAAATCCAATTCCAATTATCATTCCTTGCCATAGAGTAATTGGAGCTAATAGTAAATTAGTAGGATATGCATTAGGAATAGAATTAAAACAATTTTTATTAAAATTAGAAGGAGTAAAATTAAATGGTGTATGATTGTTTAATAATTGGAGCAGGGCCTGCTGGAATAACATCTAGTTTGTATATTACAAGAGCAAATTTAAAGGCATTAGTTTTATACCAAGGAGAATCTGCTTTAGAAAAAACAAATTTAATTCAAAATTATTATGGATTTTCAGATGGAATAAGTGGAAAACAATTGTATGAAACAGGAATTAAGCAAGCACAAAACTTAGGTGTAGAAGTAAAAATGGAAGAAGCAACTAAAATTCAGATTTTACAAAATGGTTTTAAAGTAATAACACCAAAAGCAGAATATGAAGCAAAAACAATCATTTTAGCAACTGGCAATTCTAAAAATAAACCTAAGATAATAGGAATAGAAGAGTTTGAGGGCAGAGGAGTTAGCTATTGTGCAGTATGTGACGGCTTTTTTTATAGAAATAAAGAAGTATGTGTAATAGGTAGTGGAAATTATGCTATTTCAGAGGTAAATGAACTAATTGCCATTGCAAAAAAAATAACAATTCTTACTAATGGAGAAAGAAAGCCTGAGTTTAGAGCAGATAACATAGATATTGAGACAAAAGAAATAAAAGAAATTGCTGGAAAAGATAAAGTAGAAGAAATTCAATTTAAAGATGGTAAAACATTAAAAACAGATGGTATTTTCATAGCACAAGGAGTGGCTGGAAGTTTAGACTTTGCAAAAAAATTAGGAATTATGACACGGACAAAATAAAATTATTGTAAATGAAAATATGGAAACAAACATAAAAGGAATTTATGCTTGTGGAGACTGTACTCGGACGGACTACTTCAAATTTCGAAAGCAGTTTATGAAGGAACTATTGCAGGAATGCAAACAATTAAATTTATAA
The DNA here is from genome assembly GCA_948468045.1 of uncultured Clostridium sp. Taxonomy (GTDB): domain Bacteria; phylum Bacillota; class Clostridia; order TANB77; family CAG-508; genus CAG-269. The sequence continues at coordinate 1,760 of CAOKGO010000025.1, forward strand.
GAAACTAGTAAAATGGATATAATAATATTTAAGGAGGATTTAAGAGATGAGTGTATTAAAAATAACAAATCAAAACTTTGAAGAAGAGGTATTAAAAGCAGACAAACCAGTTTTAGTAGATTTTTATGCTACTTGGTGTGGTCCATGCCAAATGATGTCACCTATAATTGATGAAATTGCAGAAGAAAATACAGATACTTTAAAAGTAGGAAAAGTAAATGTAGACGAAAATCAAGACTTAGCAATAAAATATAATGTTATGAGCATACCAACAATAATAATTGTAAAAAATGGAAAAGTAGAAAAAACATTTGTTGGAGTAACAGACAAAAACGAAATACTAGGAGCAATTTAATGTCGCGTTGGGGACGTTTCCTTTGGGACATTTTTATGTTTACTAAACAGGGCAATGTTATTGCTCTATTTGTTATGTATAGGAAAAATCTCTGATTTTCTTATAACATCAACACCTTTTACACAAATTTATCTAAAGAAAATTTAGCGGAAAAACAAAGACGAAGCATTAAGAATAGTCTAAAAGGTAAACTTTTTAATAATTATTCTTTTGTTATTTCATAGTAAATCACTTGGTAAAGAAGCCTCAAAAGTTAGAGGCTTTTTTGAAATAGGATGAATACATTTAATTTTATAACTATGCAAAGCTTGCCTATTAATAAAAGTAGAACAATTTCCATACAATGTATCACCAAGTAATGGATGTCCAATACTTGCCATATGAACTCTAATTTGATGTGTACGTCCTGTTCCTAATTTGCATTCAACTAAACTATATGAAGGAAATTCTTTGATAACTCTATAAAAAGTAATAGAGGGTTGACCATTTTTTAAATCAATACATCTTTCAATAATACTACCACTTTTTCGGCTAATTGGTAAATTAATTGTACCAGTTTTTGGAGTTAAATAACCATTTACAAGGCAAAGATATTCTTTTTGAAAAAGCTTACTAGACATTTGCCTAATAAAGCATTCTTGAATATATTCACATTTAGCAAAAATAACTAAACCAGAGGTGTCTAAATCTAAACGATTAACAGGTCTTATTTTCTTTTGCAAGCCAATTGTGTCAAAATAAAATCGAACACCATTTGATAAAGAATTTTCAAAATGTAACCTAGATGGGTGAATAGGAATTCCAGCAGGTTTATTAATTATTAAAAACCATTCATCTTCATAAACAATGTCTAAATTCATTTTGCTAGGAACAACATTAGAATTGTCTTCAAGTGTGGAAAAATCAATAGTTAAGATATCATTTAAATTTGCTATGTTTCTAGTATCACATATTTTTTCATTAACAAAAATTTGCTTGTTTTTAATTAATTTGGTTAAAAGTCTAGAAGAAAAATCAAGATTATTAATTAAAATACTATTAATACTTTTACCATTATCATTTTCATTTATTTTATAAATTAATTTCATAAAATTCATTCCTTATAATTTGAATTATATCATATATTATATCATAAAATTATAAAATTCTGCAAAAACACTTGACAAAACGTCAAAAAAGATGTAAAGTATATTAGCATTACAAAATTATTAGCCATTAGCAGAAAAATTTTAAAGAAAGAGGTAGCAAAACAAATGGAACAAAATGTTAAAATTAGTATGCTAAACCAAATTTATGGAGGGCTATTAACAAAAAAACAAAATGAAATTATAGATGAGTACTACAACAATGACTTATCTTTATCAGAAATTGCAGAAAACCATGGAATTACAAGGCAAGCAGTTAGAGATATTTTAAAGAAAAGTGAAAAAAAACTATTTGAATATGAAAAAATACTATGGTTTATGAAAAAAAATTTAGAACAAGAAAATAAAAGAAAAGAAATTATAAAGCAAATAGAAAAAGTTAGAAGAAATACTCAAGACAAAGAAACTTCAAAACAATTAAGTAACATCCTAAAAGAATTAAAAAAATTAATATAAAAATTAGGATTTTGGGGCCGTCCCCAAATCCTACTTTAAAGAATTGGAGGAAAACATGGCTTTTGAAGGATTATCTTCTAGGTTGCAAGAAATAACTAGAAAAATCAGAGGAAAAGCAAGAATAACAGAATCTGACCTAAAAGAAATGCTAAGGGAAGTAAAACTAGCTCTTTTAGAAGCAGATGTAAATTATAAAATAGTAAAAGATTTTGTTGCTTCTATTAATGAAAAAGCATTAGGACAGGATGTTTTAAAATCATTAACACCAGGACAACAAGTTATAAAAATAGTAAAAGATGAAATGGTAGAATTACTTCGGTGGAGTGGAGAGTCAAATAAATTTCACACCAAATCCACCAACAATTATTATGTTAGTAGGTCTGCAAGGTTCAGGTAAAACAACAACAGCTGGAAAACTTGCAAATTTACTTAGAAAGCAAGGTAAAAATCCATTATTAGTAGCATGTGATGTTTATAGGCCAGCTGCAATTAAGCAATTACAAGTTGTTGGAAAGCAATTAAATATACCTGTATTTGCAAATGAAGCCTCAAAAGATGTTGTACATATTGCAAGACAAGCAAAAGAAACTGCAATTTCAAAACTAAATGATGTTATAATTTTAGACACAGCAGGTAGATTACATATTGATGAAGCATTAATGGAAGAATTAAAAAATCTAAAAACAAATATTAAGCCACACGAAATATTATTAGTAGTAGATAGTATGACAGGTCAAGATGCTGTAAATGTAGCTGAGAAATTTAATGGAGACTTAGGAATTGATGGTGTAGTAATAACCAAATTAGATGGTGACACAAGAGGTCGGAGCTGCATTATCAGTAAAAAAAGTAACAGGAAAGCCAATTAAATTTGCAGCAACAGGTGAAAAATTAAGTGATATAGAAGCTTTTCACCCAGATAGAATGGCAGGAAGAATTTTAGGCATGGGAGACATCTTATCTGTAATTGAAAAAGCGGAAGAAGCATTTGATTTAGAGGAAGCTGAAAAATTAGAAAAACAATTAAAGAAAAAAGAATTAGACTTAGATGATTACTTAGCACAATTAAGACAAGTAAAAAAAATGGGTTCATTTTCATCTTTATTAAAAATGATACCAGGAATGAACCAAATAAAAGACTTAAAAGTAGATGATAAAGAATTTGTAAAAATAGAAGCAATAATATGTTCTATGACAAAAAAAGAAAAAAGAGACACAAGACTTTTAAATGCTAGTCGTAGACAACGTATTGCAAAAGGAAGCGGAACAACAGTACAAGACATCAATCGTTTTATAAAATCTTTTGAAATGACACAAAAAATGATGAAAAAAATAAAAAGTAGCAAAGGCGGCATGAAAAATTTACTAAATGGAATAGACGAAAATGCCTTTAAAAATTTCAAAATGTAGGAATTGTAGGATTTGGGGACGGCCCCAAAATCCTATTGTAGAACAGGGCTGATTAATATTTTCTAACTTTTGATATCTAGTGTTTTGGCCCATGTTTAATTGTTCGCCTACCAAATTTGCTTTAGCAAATTTGTATAGAATGTGTTTTTGTTTATAGGTATAGGAAAATCTTTAATTTTTACTATACAAGAAAAAATTGCATTTTCAATAATGCAAAATTACAAAGTTTTTAAATTTTTAAATTTATATATTGCACACAATTTTAATTGTAAAATTAGTGCAAGACAAAAAATTATGGAGGTGAAAGAAATGGTAAAAATCAGATTACAAAGACAAGGAAAGAAAAAAGCACCATTTTATCATATTGTAGTAGCAGACTCTAGAAGTCCAAGAGATGGTAAAATAATTGAACAATTAGGAACTTATGACCCAATGACAGAACCAGCAACTATTGTATTAGACAACGAAAAAGTAGAAAAATGGATTAAAAATGGTGCTAAACCAACAGACACAGTAAAAGCCCTAATTGAAAATTCTAAAAAAGGATAATGAGTGCCTGTCCCAATTATGCCCAAATGGGCAATTCGGTGCCTGTCCCATTTATGCCCAAAAAGGATAGGATCGTGACAGGTTAAGACAAAGGAGGGACTTTAAGATGAAAGATATTTTAGAAAATATTATTTTAAACTTGGTTGATAATAAAGAAGCAGTTGAAATTAAAGAACTAAATGAAGAAGATGCAATTATTTTTGAAGTAAGAGTAGCAGATGGCGATATGGGTAGAATTATAGGAAAACAAGGCAGACTTGCAAAATCAATTAGAATCTTAATAAAAGCAATTGCTACAAAAGAGCAAAAGAAAGTTTCAGTTGAATTTATTGGATAATGGAGTTTTAAATATGACAAAGTATCTAGAAATAGGTCAAATTGTTAATACATTTGGAATAAAAGGAATGGTTAAAATCAAGCCTTTTACAGATGATATTAAAAGGTTTGACAGGTTAGAAACCATATATATTGAAAACAAAAAGGTAAAAAAAGAGTATGAAATCGAAGAGGTGAAATACCATAAAAATATGGTGTTAATGAAACTTAAACGGTATTAATACTATTGAAGATGCCGAAAACTTACGTCAAAGTTATTTATTAGTTGATAGAAGTAAAGAAGAACCTTTAGAAGATGGAGTTTACTATATTGTAGATTTAATAGGTTTAGAGGTTTTTACAGATGAAGGGCAATTACTAGGAAAGGTAGATGACATCTTTAATACAGGAAGTAATGATATATATGTGGTAAAAAATGAATTGGGAAAACAAGTACTTTTACCAGGAATACCAAATGTTTTAAAACAAGTTGACTTGGAAAATGGAAAAATTACAGTTCATTTAATAAAAGGTTTATTGGATTAGTTAGCCTTAGAAAGTAGGAGAAATAATGAAATTTGATGTTTTAACTCTTTTTCCAGAGATGTTTGAACCATTAAAATCAAGTATTATTGGAAAAGCTATTGAAAAAAAACTAATTGATATAAATATTATTAATATTAGAGATTTTTCAGAGGATAAACATAAAAAAGTAGATGATACTCCATATGGTGGTGGGGCAGGAATGGTTATGAAACCAGATGTAATTGATAGAGCTTATCAATCTATAGATGGAAAAAATGCCAAAGTTATTTATATGTCACCACAAGGAAAACCGTTAAACCAAGAAAAAGTAGAAATTTTAAGTAAAGAAACCCATATTGTCTTACTTTGTGGACATTATGAGGGAATTGACCAAAGGATTTTAGATAAGATTGTAGATGAGGAAATATCAATAGGAGACTATGTTTTAACAGGTGGAGAAATTCCGGCTATGGTGTTAATAGATAGTGTTAGTAGATACATAGATGGGGTTTTAAACCAAGATTCTATTGGGGAAGAAAGTTTTTCTAATGGACTTTTGGAATATCCTCAATATACAAGACCAGAAATATTTGACGGAAAATCTGTTCCAAAAATATTATTATCAGGTCACCATGAAAAGATAAAACAATGGCGAAAAGAGAAATCTTTAGAAATTACCAAAATGAAAAGACCAGATTTATTATAAAAAGAAAGAAGGAGGGAATTCTAAAATGGATATTATAAAATCTATTGAACATGAACAATTAAAAAACAAGATACCAGAACTAAAAGTTGGTAACACTGTTAAAGTACACGTAAGAATAAAAGAAGGAAACAAAGAAAGAATCCAAGTTTTCGAAGGAATTATTATTAAAGTACAAGGTGGAGGAGTAAACAAAACATTTACAGTAAGAAAAATTTCTTATGGTGTAGGTGTTGAAAAAACATTTTTAGTACATTCACCATTAGTAGAAAAAGTAGAGTTAGTAAGAGTAGGTAAAGCAAGAAGAGCTAGATTATTCTATTTAAGAGATAGAGTAGGTAAAGCTGCTAAGACAAAAGAACAAGTTGGAGCTAGAATTGAGGACAGAGAAATTACAATTAAAGAAGATTTAGTAGAAGAACCAGCTGTTGAAGAAACTCCAGCAGAAAATACAACTAAAGCAGAAGAGGCTAATGTTGAGAAAGCAACTGAAACTGCTCCAGTAGTTGAAGAAAAAGAAGCAACTGTTGCAGAAGCACCAGAAGAAGCTTCAAAAGTAGAAACTGAAAATGTTACAGTACAAGAAACAGTAGATACTGTAAAAGAAGAAGCAGTTGAAGAAGTAAAAGAAGAACCAGTAAAAGATGAAAAAGAAGAAGCATAACTGCTTCTTTTTATTATGTTATAGGAAAAATCAAAGATTTTCCTATAACATAAACAAATTCTACACAAATTTGCAAAGCAAATTTGGCAGGCGAACAAAAACGGAGCATGTAAAATAATCTAAAAGGTCAAAAATTTTAATCATGCTCCTTTTGTTCTTAATTTAAAAATTAAACATGTCTTCCATATTATATAGGCCATTTTGCTGTTCTATTAGGAATTTAGCAGCTTTTAAAGCACCATCTGCAAAGACATTTCTTGAATAACTTGTATGTTTTAATTCAAAAGTTTCAAATTCTCCAAAGAATTGTACAATATGTTCTCCAACGATATTTCCACCACGAATTGAGTTCATACCAATTTCGTTTTTATCTCTTTTTTCACGTTTACTATGTCTATTATATTCACAATGAAGAGAATTTCCAAGGGATTGATTAATTGAGTTTGCAAGCATTTGAGCAGTTCCACTTGGGCTATCAATTTTTCTATTATGATGTGTTTCTGTTATTTCAATATCAGTATCTTTTAAAAATGGAGCAAGCCATTGTACTAGTTTTTTCATAATCATTATATCATAAGACATATTAGCAGATTTAAAAATTGGAATTTGTTTACTAATATCCTTAATTTTTTGCTCTTCATCTTCTGAAAAACCAGTAGTTGCAATCACAACAGGAACATGATTTTTAACTGCATATTCTAAAATTTTAAATGTTGCAACAGGAACAGAAAAATCAATAATAACATCAGGTTTTTCTAAAATATTTTCTATTTTATTATATACAGGAAAAGCAAATTCTCCAGTTACGTTTTTGTCAAATCCACATTTTAAAACTAGATTTTCATATTGTTCTACTAAGTCACAAACAATTTGACCCATTTTTCCACTACATCCGTTTACCATTATTTCTAACATATTTTTCTAAAATCCTTTCTACATTTGATTTTCTATAATTAATTTAATATTTGTTTATTTAATTAATATTATTTTTGCATTAAATTTAATAATTCATTTTTTAAAATACTTTCTTTTTCTTCAGTCATTTTAGTTAATGGCAGTCTAGGAATGCCATAGTTATAGCCTAATAAATTTAAACCAGCTTTTACAGGTATAGGGTTTACTTCACTAAATAGAGATTTTATTAATGGGATTGCATCTAATTGCATTTTAGTTGCAATATCAATGTTTCCATCTAAAAACTTTTGTATCATAGTATGTGTATATTCAGGCATAAGATTTGATAGAACTGATATTACGCCAATACCACCCAAAGAAAGAATAGGTAAAACTTGGTCATCGTTACCAGAATAAATAGATAAATCATCACCACATAAATGAGCAATTTCAGCAACTTGAGATAAATTTCCACTTGCTTCTTTGATAGCTACAATATTTTCTATTTTTGAAAGTGCGAGACAAGTTTTGGGTTCAATATTAACACCTGTTCTACTAGGTACACTATATAAAATAATAGGTAAAGTAATATTTTTTGCAATCATTTTATAATGTTCAATTAAACCATTTTGTGTACATTTGTTATAATAAGGGGTTACAATTAAAAGTCCATCAACTCCTAGTTTTTCTACCTCTTTAGAATATTCAATTACTTGTTTTGTATTATTTCCTCCAGTTCCTGCAATAATTGGAATTCTACCATTAGAGATTTTAACTGCTGTTTGAATAGTTGATAGTTTTTCTTGTAATGTCATAGTAGAAGCCTCGCCAGTTGTTCCACAAACAATAATGCTATCTACTTTGTTTTGAATTTGATTTTCTAGTAGTCTTTCAAATTCTTTTAAGTTTACACCATTTTCGTCAAAAGGTGTAGCAATGGCTGTTCCACAGCCTTTAAATAAAATTTTTTTCATAAAATACTTCCTTTCTTAAAGTGCCTTTTTATAACACAACTTTAAAAAGAGTATGTTTATACAAATATAATTATATCTATATTCTATAAAATTATATTATAAAAAATAAAAAAAAGAAATACTTAATTGAAAATTCATGTTTTGATTTTTTAAATCTATTAAATAGAAAAAGAATTGAACATTAAAAATTATTACAAATTGTTGATTAGCTTTGTATAGAGGTGATTATAAGAAATTTTTTAAAAAGCGAAAAAATATTCGAAAAAACTATTGACAAAAAATAAAAAACGATATAAAATAGAAACAACAAAAGCGAACAACATTTCGAAGAACGGAAATTTGAAACAAAAATAATAAGGAGTGATAAAAATGAATATAGTAAAAAGAAAAACAAAGGTGAAAACAATTATAAATACTACAATAGAAAGACATCCTGTTCCAATATTGGGAATTGATTATAAAGTGAAAATAATTTATAAAAATATAAAAATTACAGAGTTAGATGTAGAAAATAAAACTATAAAAATATCACTTCCTAATAAATATAAAAAAATGAACAATAAAGAAATATTAGACTTAGCAATTGACAAAATGTATGAACAAGTAGCAAAGGTAGAAATAGAAAGAGCTATGGAAAAAACTAGAATAATGCTTGGATTTGCACCAGAAGAGTATGAAATAACAAAAATGAAATCATTAGGTATGTGTAAAGATAATAAAATAACAATTAATCCAAACGTTGTAAAATATAGTCGTAAAGTAATTGACTATGTTGTGTTACACCAATATTGTCATTTAAAATACAAAAATCATACAAAAGCCTTTTTCGAAATGTTACAAAAGTATTTACCAGATTACAAAACTTGTGAAGAAATATTATTAAATTTATAAATAATAAGAGGAGTGTATTTAAATTTTTAACTTTTTGGTAATTTTATATACTCCGTTTTTGTTAGGTTGCCAAATTACTTTAGAAATTCTAAGTAAAATACTTTAATAATACAAGATAAAAAGGAAAAGTCCTTATAATATTTTTATAAATACTCGACAAAAATTAAAGAAAGTGGTATTATAGGACTATAATATTGGGGTGTAGCCAAGTGGTAAGGCAGATGGCTCTGACCCATCGATGCGTAGGTTCGAACCCTACCACCCCAGCCATAAACGATTTTATATCTAATTATTTTATAAGTTCGATATAAAATAATTAAAAAATAAAAACTTTTTTATACTTGTGAATAAATATCAATATATTATCAAAAATAATTACTAGGAGGTAACAAATGAAAAATAAAAGAGGAATAACCTTAATAACACTAGTCATTACAATAACTGTATTAGTTATATTAGCATCAATTGCAACTTATAGTGGAATAAGTGTAGTTAATTCTTCTAAATTTACAGCATTTACAACAGAATTAAAAATAATGCAAACACAAGTAAATAGTATTTATGAAGAAGACAAAACAATGGAGATAGGAGACATTATTACAGGAAATACTGAGGAACAAGCAAATAAAGTTTTTGCAGAATTAGCACAAGATCCAACAACTGGAATTACAGATGAAGCAGGGTATCGTTATTGGAATAAAGAACTTATTAAACAATTAGGAATTAATGGAGTTGAGCAAGATTTTTTCGTGAATTTACAAAAAAGGAGTATAGTAAGTTATGAGGGATTAAATTATGATGGGAAAACTTATTATACATTAAGTCAAATACCAAATAGTTTATATAATGTAGAACACAAAGAAAATCAAGAAAAACCAATATTTGATACTAAATTAGAAAAAATAGCAAACAATAAATGGAGAATTAATATTATAAATATTCAATATAATGGATATATCAATAAATGGCAGGTAAAATATCGATTAAAAGATAGAAACAATTGGAATACAACTGAAGATACAAGTTTTGTAATAACAGAGCAAGGAGATTATGAAGTATATATACAAAATGGTAATGTAGTATCTGAAACAAAAGTAGTAGAAATTAGTAATTAATTTAAAGTATGATTTTATATTGCAAGAAATAAAACTGTAAAAGAGACAATAAAAAATAGAAAGTAAAGTAGTTTAGCTAAAAAAGAAAATTGTCTATATCATTACTAAACCTTTACTTTTACCAAATTTTGCTATATAATATACAAAAATAAAAAGAGGAAAACTAGTAGAAGTTCTTTTCAACTAGATTTATGCCTTAGGAAGGAATGTGATTAACAATGCAAGAAAACAACAATAAAAATAACAATGAAGTAGAAGAATTAGACATAAACCATCTAATGCAAATTAGAAGAGACAAATTAGCCGAATTACAAGAAAAAGGGGAAGACCCATATCAAGTAACAAAATTTAATAGAACTAATACAGCAGGAGAAATCAAAGAAAACTATGATGAATATGAAGAAAAAGACGTAACAGTAGCAGGAAGAATTATAGCAAAAAGAATAATGGGAAAAGCATCTTTTTGCACAATACAAGACAGTGATGAAAAAATACAAAGTTATGTAAGTATTAATGACTTAGGAGAAGAAAGCTACAAAGCTTTCAAAACATGGGATATAGGAGACATCATAGGAATAACAGGTTTTGTATTTAAAACAAAAACAGAAGAAATATCAATACATGCAAAAGAAGTAACACTATTATCAAAATCACTAAGACCATTACCAGAAAAATTCCATGGTTTAAAAGATATAGACTTACGTTATCGTCAAAGATATGTTGACTTAATTATGAATCCAGAAGTAAAGAAAACATTTGAAATGAGAAGCAAAATAATTACAGAAATCAGAAGCATATTAGACGAAAAAGGTTATTTAGAAGTCGATACACCAATGTTAAATACAATATCTGGTGGGGCAACTGCAAAACCATTTATTACACACCACAATGCATTAAATATAGATATGTATTTAAGAATAGCAACAGAATTAAACCTAAAAAGATTAATTGTAGGTGGATATGACAAAGTATATGAAATGGGAAGAATATTTAGAAATGAAGGAATGGATATACGTCATAATCCAGAATTTACAACAATAGAGTTATATGAAGCATATGCAGACTACAATGATATGATGGACATGGTAGAAGAATTATTTTCAAAATGTGCTATAAAAGTAAAAGGAACAACAAAAGTAACTTATCAAGGACAAGAAATTGATTTAACACCTGGTTGGAAAAGAATAACAATGATAGACTCTATAAAAGAAGCTTGTGGAGTAGATTTTAATGAAATACAAACAGATGAAGAAGCAGTTAAACTTGCAAAAGAAAGGAACATTGAAATACCAGACAAAACCAAAGAAACTAGAGGCGATGTTATTAGCTTATTTTTTGATGAATATGTAGAAAAAACATTAGTACAACCAACATTTATATATGATTACCCAATTGAGATATCACCACTAGCAAAGAAAAAGAAAGAAGACCCACGTCTAACAGAAAGATTTGAAGTTTTCATAGGTGGTCGTGAATATGGAAATGCATTTTCAGAACTAAATGATCCAATTGACCAATATGAAAGATTTAAAAAGCAAGTAGAAGCAAGAGAAGCTGGAGACGAAGAAGCTGGTATGATGGATGATGACTTTATACAAGCACTAGAATATGGAATGCCTCCAACAGGTGGTTTAGGAATTGGAATAGACAGACTTATTATGTTATTAACAGATAGCCCATCTATTAGAGATGTGTTATTATTCCCAACAATGAAGCCAATTAATAATGCTTAAAATGAAGATAGGCACAATGAATAGGGGATTCTTAAAATATGCATTAATTAGGATGTATGACAAAATTAATTTAGATAAAATTGCTAAGTTAATAGATAAAATTGATATAATTGATATAATTTCAAATATAAGTAAAGAATTTTACAAAAAAAGTTATTAGTAATTTTATGAAATTAAAATACAATCTGAAAATAAAAGTGGGTACAAAGGAGTTTTAAATGTTTAATTTTTCATTTGATAAAAGAATTATATATATCATAATAGCAATTATGGTATTATCAACAGTAATGCAATATATTAATAATCCAGGTCAATTATTTGCTTTATTAGTTAGCATACCTGGAGTATTAATAGCAATTACTTTCCATGAATTTGCACATGGTTTTGCTGCATATAAATTAGGAGATAACACAGCTAAAAATGAGGGGAGATTAAGTTTAAATCCATTAGACCATTTAGATCCAATTGGAACACTTATGTTAGTATTTGCAGGATTTGGTTGGGGCAAGCCAGTACATGTGAACCCTATTAACTATACAAGAAAAATTTCAATGGAAAAAGGAGAAGCTATTGTATCTGTTGCAGGACCATTAACAAATATCATATTAGCTTTTATATTAGCATTAATTTTACGGTGCAATTAGCAAATTTGCAGGTATAGGATTTTTAATGTCAAAAGTAGGAGGAGAAATTGTTATACCAATGCTAGTTTCTGCAATAGCAGTTAATGTTGGACTAGGAATATTTAATCTAATACCATTACCACCATTAGATGGTTCAAAGATTATAATGCCATTTTTACCTTATAATGCAAAACAATGGTTTATAAATAATGAGCAAATATTTTATATAATATTTGTAGCTATATGGATAACAGGAATTGCAAGCATTATAATATCACCAGCAATAACTGGAGTAACAACTGGAATTATGGCAATTTCCACAGCAATTTTTGGATAGAAATTATATATACATATTTTCAACTAAATTGTTTATATATTAGGAAGGAAATGCAAATATGGAAAAAGACATTATTTTAAGTATGGGAATTGAATCAAGTTGTGATGAAACCTCTGTTGCCATTGTAAAAAATGGTAGAGAGGTTCTTTCGAATGTAATAGATACACAAATTCCAATTCATGAAAAATATGGTGGTGTAGTTCCAGAAATAGCATCAAGAAATCATATTGAAGCTATTTCAAGAGTTGCAAAAAAAGCATTAGAAGAAGCAAAAGTGGAATTAAAAAATATTGATGTTATAACTCCAACTTATGGACCAGGGCTAGTAGGAGCTTTATTAGTAGGGCTTTCTTATGCAAAAGCATTATCGTTTGCCAATAATATTCCATTTGTAGGAGTAAATCATATTCAAGGTCATATTGCATCAAATTATCTTACATACAAAGAATTAGAGCCACCTTTTTTATGTATTATGATGTCAGGAGGAAATACACAAATCATTCATGTAAAAGCATATACAGAATTTGAAGTACTAGGAAAAACTAGAGATGATGCTATTCGGTGAAGCTTTTGACAAAGTTGCTAGAGTAATAGGACTAGGATATCCAGGGGGACCTAAAGTAGATAATTTAGCTAAAAGTCGGACAAGCAAATATAGAATTACCCAAAACACATTTTAATGATGATACTTTAGATTTTAGTTTTAGTGGAATAAAAACAGCAGTGATTAATTTACACCATAAAAATCCAAATGTAAACAAAGCAGATTTATGTGCAAGTTTTCAAAAAACAATTACACAAATATTAATGGAAAATGTAAAAAAAGCAATTAAAAAAACAGGAATAAAAACAATTGCATTAGCAGGAGGAGTGTCTTGTAATTCCTATATTAGAAAAGAATTTTTAGAATTAGAAAAACAACAAATAAAAGTATATATGCCTGATTTAAAACTATGTACTGACAATGCAGCAATGATTGCTTCAGCTGGATTTTATAATTATATAGATGGACATAGAAGTACACTAGACCTAAATGCTATACCAAATTTAAAATTATAATTTAGTTTGTTTAGAAATTTATGTTGCACTTTCAGAAACTAAGATTTTATAAATAATTAAAATGAGGAACTTTCAAAAAATTATAAAGTGTTAGAACGCTAAATAGAATGGAGAAAAGATGTCAATATACACAATAGGAGACCTGCATTTGTCTTTTAATGAAGACAAACCAATGAGTATATTTGGAGACAATTGGAAAGGTCATGAAGAAAAGATAAAAAAGGATTGGAAAGAAAAAGTAAAAGAAAATGACCTAGTAGTATTGCCAGGTGATTTTTCATGGTCTACATATTTGAAAGATACATATGAGGATTTTGCTTATTTAAATGAATTACCAGGAAAAAAAATATTATTAAAAGGAAATCATGACTATTGGTGGACCACAGTAACCAGTATGAAAAATTTCTTGAAAGAAAATCATTTTGAAAATATTGATTTTGTTTACAATTCAGCATATGAATTTGAAAATTATATAATTGCAGGAACAAGGGGATGGGGGCAAAATGAAGAAGATAAAAAGATTTTAAAAAGAGAAATTGCAAGATTAGAACTTTCATTAAAAGAAGCTATAAAACTAAATGAGAAGCAAGAAAAAGAAATAATAGTATTTTTTCATTATCCTCCAATTACTATTACTAATATTTTAAATTATGAAGAAAGTGAATTTATTAAACTTATGAAACAACATAATGTAAAAAGGTGTTATTATGGACATTTACATAGTAGTTCTATAAAAGAAGCAGTACTTGGGCAATACTATGGAATTGATTTCAAGTTAGTTAGTGCAGATGGAATAGATTTTAAATTACTAAAAATTTGCTAAAGCAAATTTGGCAGGCAAACAAAGACGGAGCATGAAAGTAATCTAAAAGGTCAAAAATTTTAATTATGCTCCTTTTGTTATTGTATAGGAAAAATCAAAGATTTTACATATACAACAAAAACATATTTCCAAAAATCATCAAAAGGAGAAAATAATGGATTTAGATAAAGATGTAAAATATATCAAAGGAGTAGGTCCTAATAGAGTACAATTATTAAATAAAATAGGAATTTTTACATTAAAAGATTTGATTACATATTATCCTAGAACATACCAAGATAGGAGCAAGCCGAAAAATATAGGAGAATGTTTAAATGGAGAAGAAGTGCTAATTGAAGCAATTGTTTGTGGCAAAGTTATTGATAATAGATTAAAAGGCAAAACAATGCAAAAGTTGATAGTTAGAGATGAAACAGCAAGTTGTACAATGATGTGGTTTAATCAAAGTTATTTAAAAAATAGATTTCAAGTAGGAGAAAAGTATAAATTTTATGGGAAAATAACCAATAATTTTGGAAAATTAACAATGATGTCACCTGTATTTGATGAAAAGGAAAAAAATTTTAATACAGGAAAAATCATTCCACTTTATCCATTAACATATCAATTATCACAAAATGTGTTAAGAAAAATTATGGAGAGTGGTTTATTAGAAGTAGATAAAAAATTACAAGAAACATTGCCTAAATATTTGTTAGAACAGTATAATTTAATGGGGATTAATGAAGCAATAAAACATATACATTTTCCAACAGATTTTGATGATTTTAATAAAGCAAGGAAAAGACTAGTTTTTGAAGAATTATTGTCAACACAGTTAGCTTTATTAGAATTAAAAAATAGTTATTTAAATGATGACATTGGAATTGAATTTGATAAAAATGTAAAAATGTCAGATGTAATAAACAAGTTACCATTCAAATTAACAAAAGCCCAACTTAAGGTATTAGAAGAAATTGACAAAAATATGGAAGCCAAAACTTCTATGAATCGATTATTACAAGGAGATGTGGGGTCTGGAAAAACAGTAGTTGCAATGTGTGCAGCTTATAAAGCAGTAAAATGTGGATATCAAGTAGCTATTATGGCTCCAACAGCAATACTTGCAAGCCAACATTTAGAAAATTTTAAGAAAATATTAGAAGAATTAAATATAAATTGCGAACTATTAATATCAGGTATTTCTAAAAAGAAAAAAGAAGATTTGTTAGAGAGATTAGCAAATGGAGATATTGATATTTTGATAGGAACTCATGCAATTATAGAAGAAAATGTAAAATTTAAAAAGTTAGGTTTAGTAGTGACAGATGAGCAACATAGATTTGGTGTAAAGCAAAGAACAAAAATAGCACAAAAAGGGGAAAATCCAGATGTACTTGTTATGACAGCAACACCAATACCTAGAACATTAGCTTTAATTTTATATGGTGATTTAGATATTTCTATTATTGATGAATTGCCACCAAACAGAAAAAAAGTAGAAACTTTTGCTGTTCAAAAAAGTATGACTAATAGAATAAATGCTTTTATTGAAAAACAAATACAAGAGCAACGTCAAGCTTATGTAGTTTGTCCATTAGTTGAAGAAAATGAAGAATTAGATTTAAAATCAGTAGAAGTATTATATGAAACTTATAAAAAAGAAGTTTTTCCACAATATAGAGTATGCTATATTCATGGTAAAATGCGTCCTAAAGAAAAAGAGGAAATTATGGAACAGTTTAAGGCTGGAGAAATAGATATTTTAATTTCTACAACTGTTATTGAAGTAGGTGTAGATGTTCCTAATGCAAATATCATGGTAATTGAAAATGCAGAAAGATTTGGACTAGCTGCTTTACATCAATTAAGAGGAAGAGTAGGTAGAGGTGATTTTCAATCTTATTGTGTATTAAAATATGAAGGCAAAGGAGAAACAGTAAGAGAGAGAATGAAAGTAATGTGTAGTACAAATGATGGTTTTGTTATATCAGAAAAGGATTTAGAATTAAGAGGTTCTGGAGATTTCTTTGGAACAATGCAACATGGATTGCCAGAATTTAAAATTGCAAATTTATTTGAAGATATGCCAATATTAAAATCAGTCCAAATTGTTGCTCAAAAAATATTAGATGATGATCATAAATTAGAAAAAGAAGAAAATCTTTTATTAAAGCAATTAATAAAAGACAAATTTATGGATAGAATTGAAATATAAAAATTTTTAAAGATGTATTATTGTTGACTTTTGGTATTTTAAATAGTATTATTAAATAGAAAAGGATGTTGATTTTAAATGTTAAATGTAATATTAAAATTAATTGGAGTAATATTAGTTTTATTAGGAACAATATTAATATATGATGCACGTATTATAACGAAAAGGTTTTTTAGCTTTGGAGACCAAAATGATGCTACACAAGGGTTAAAAATTTTAGGATTTATAATAGCTATTATAGGTGGACTAGTAGTATATTTTAATTTGTAAAATATAAGTATTAGGTTAGTTATAATATTTTGATAATAAATTAGTAAATATTTGTGTAAAAATCATGTTTCTTTGGTTTAAGAAAGGAATACTAAGTAAAAATGAAAAATGAAATAACAAGACCAACTATAATGGAAATAAATATTGATAATTTTAAATATAATCTTAGACAGATAAAAAGCAAATTAAAACCTGAAACTACTATTATGCCAATTATGAAAGCAAATGCTTATGGAACCTATATAAATACAAGGTTAGATGTAATTAATTATTTTGGAATAATAGGGTTAGCAACTGTAGATGAAGGCGTTAATTTAAGAAAAGTAGGATATAAGAAGGAAATATTTATTTTAAATCAACCAGCAATTAGTGAGATAAATAAAATTATAGAAAATAATCTAATAATAGGTTTATCATCTAAGGAGTTTTTAGATGAAGTACAAAAGCAAAACGTAAAATTAAGAGTTCATTTGGAAATAGAGACTGGTATGGGAAGAACAGGAATAGTACTTGAACAAATACAAAATTTTATAGAACAAGTTCAAAAAACTAAAAACATTCAAATAGAAGGTATTTATACACATTTGTCTTCACCAGATATAGATGATAAATATACAAATGAGCAATTAAACATATTTGAACAAGCAGTAGATATAGTAAAAAAACAAACAAAAGATATTAAATATATTCATATATTGGCTTCTAACGGTATTATTAATTATCCAAAAGCACAGTATAATTTAGTAAGACCAGGTATGATTATGTATGGTTATAAATCAGCAGAAGATACATTAGAAAATATTAACTTGAGACCAGTAGCTACTTTAAAATCTAAAATTACTTTTTTGAAAACTGTAGAAAATGGAACAAGTATTAGTTATGCAAGGGATTTTATTACAAAAAGAAAGAGTAAAATAGCAACTGTTCCAATTGGTTATGCAGATGGTTTTAGAAGAAATTTATCTAATAATGGAAAAATACTAATTAATGGTCAAAAAGTACCTATTATTGGAAAAGTTTGTATGGATAGCTTTATGGCTGATGTTACAGACTTAGAAAATGTAAAAGTAGGAGATGATGTGTTTATTTGGGATAATGAAAAAATAACTTTGGAAGAGATAGCACATTCAAATAATACAATTAATTATGAAATATTAAGTACAATATCAAATAGAGTTCCAAGAAAATTTATATAAGAACAAAAGAGTGGCATGATTAAAATTTTATGACCTTTTAGATAACTTTTCATACCACGTCTTTGTTCGTCCGCGAAAATTGCAAAGCAATTTTTTCGTGGAACGCTTTATATTATAGGAAGTTCAGAGAACTTTCCTATAATAAAATAAAGACGAGGCATTGTTTAAAAATTACATGCTTCGTCTTTAATGTATTTATTTAGTTACTATAATTACATACAAATTTTTTGATTTATTTATTTTCTTTTTCTTTCATTACTTCTTTAATAGCACCTAATGAGCTTAATGCACTTGTTGCTTCAAAAGGTATAAATACTTTATTAGCATCACCTTTGGCAACTTCTTGTAATGCTTCTAAAGATTTTAATTGAACAAGAGTATCATTTGGGTTAGCTTTTTTCATTGCATCATAAACCATTTGAATTTCTTTAGCCTTAGCATCAGCTACTTCACGAATTGCCTGTGCTTCACCAGCAGCTCTTCTGATTCTTGCTTCTTTGTCAGCTTCTGCTTCTAATATAGCAGCTTGTTTTTTACCTTCTGCAATAGTAATTGCAGATTGTCTTTGTGCTTCTGACTCTAAGATTAAAGCTCTTTTATTTCTTTCTGCATTCATTTCTTTTTCCATCGCATCACGTATGTCAGCTGGTGGAGTAATATCTTTAATTTCTACACGATCAATTTTACAACCCCATCTGTCAGTTGCTTCATCTAATACAACTCTTAGTTTATTGTTAATACCATCTCTTGAACTAAATGTTTCATCTAAGTCCATTTTACCAATAATATCACGAATTGTTGTAATCGCAAGGTATTCTATACCTTTTTTTAGACTTTGAATTTCATAAACTGCTTTTGCAGGGTCTGTTATTTGATAGAAAACAACTGTATCAATTGTAATAGTAACATTATCTTTTGTAATAACTCCTTGAGGTGGAACATCCATAGTTTGTTGTTTTAAACTAACAACACTTCTAACATGGTCAAAAAATGGAATTATAATGGTAAGACCAGCATCAGCTACTTTATAAAACTTACCTAATCTTTCTATAATATACACCTCAGATTGTTTAACGATTTTAATAGACATAGCTGCTATTATTAAAATAATAACAAGTAAAACTAATAAAAATCCCATAATTACATCCTCCTATAAAATTATTTTTGGATAGGTGCTACAATTGCTTTAACACCTTGTATTTCTTTAATTTCTACTTCGGTACCTTTGAGGATAGCCATATTATCTAATCCTACTGCTGACCAAATTTCTCCATCAACTTTGATTTGACCAGTAGAATTGATAGAATCGATTTCCTTAATTACCATTCCTGTTTTTCCAATTGTTGAATATACATTAGTTTGAATGGCATTTTTGTTGTTAGCAAATTTTTGAACAAATGGTTTTGTAGCTAAAATTAGAATAGCTGAAGATACAACAAATACAGAAGTTTGTATAATTATATTGTTGGTAAAGAAACTAACTACCATAGCAAGTAAAGCTCCTATGGATAACCAAAAAATTAAGAAACCAACTGTAATAATTTCAACAATTAAAAAAACTCCTGCAAGTATTAACCAAATTTGCCACATATAAATTCCTCCTTTTATACCAATTATTAGTATTATATCATATATCTAGAAAAAAAGAAATAGATTTATGTTTATTTTATTAACTTTTAAGCAAAACTGCATTTATAGTTTGCATGAAGAATTGTCGAAAAAAGGCGACGAAAAAATGTTGACAAATATATTTAATAAATATATAATATAGATGCTAGCAGTAAAATTTAATTTTATAAGAAAGGAGGTATAGAATGAGACAAGAAGAAAGAGATGAACTGTTATTAAAAATTTATAATGAACAACAAGAGATGAAAAAGGAACAACAAGAAATGAAAAAAGAGCAACAAGACATGAAAAAGGAACAACAAGAAATGAAGAATGAACAACAGGACATGAAAAGTAACATACAAAATATAGAAAAGAATGTAAAACAAATTGAAAAAACATTATATAAAGTAAAAGATAATCAAGAAGAAATATATGCAATTTTAAATGTAATGGATAATGAACAAAAGAAAATGAAAAACGAACAAAAAGAAACAAAAGAAGAATTAACACGCTTAGGAAATACTGTAACAAGAATAGACGTTGAACATGGAGAAAAAATAAACCTAAT
Organism: uncultured Clostridium sp.; assembly: GCA_948468045.1. Taxonomy (GTDB): domain Bacteria; phylum Bacillota; class Clostridia; order TANB77; family CAG-508; genus CAG-269. Next base: position 22,173 of record CAOKGO010000025.1, read on the forward strand.
ATTAGAAGTTTTAGTAGGTCATACAGATAAATTAAACAAGCATGAAAAAAGATTTGAAAAAGGTAAAAATATTATAGATATGCAGAATTGCAAAATTTATGGAATAGAGCAAAAAATAAAAAAATAAAGCCTATGTGCTATTATAAGAAAATATAGGCTTTTATTCAAACTATTTTACTATCTTATATTTTATTAATATCATAAATTTCCAATAAAAATTTCGAAATTGAATAAAATAAAAAAAAATGCACATAATAACAATAAAAGGAGTATGATTTAATTTAAATACTCTTCATATTTGTCTATGTGTCTAATTAGATTTGGCGAATTTGTGTGAAATGTATTATAGGAAAGTTTGTAGAATACATATTAAATATTTATACATATATAAAACTTTCCTATAATATAAAGATATAAATTGGAGTGTGCATTTTATGAATAAAGAAAATAAAAAAGAAGAAAAAGAAAAACAAGTAGAATATGGTGTGTCAGAAGTAGGAGAAGATGCTACTAAGTATGGTGAATTTATATCTTCTTATTTTGCATGGGTATCTTTACCAGAGCAAAAAGAAAAAGCACAAAAGTTGCAAGAAATGACAACTGATAAACAAGAAAAAGCAATAGATAAAAAGAATGAAAATAAAATATAATAATTAAAGATATAAGAAGAGAAATAGCAGAAAAGAAAGAAAAATTAAGTAAAAATATATAAAATTAAATTTTATACATATAAAAGGTCAAAGAAAGTCAAAAAATGTTCTTGAAAAAAATTCTATAAGGAGTATAATGATATTATAGGTCAAAGAAAGTCAAAGTCAATCAAGAATCTTATGTTATAAAAATAATTTCTAGTATAATAATTTTTAAATATAAAATATTTCATTAGGCTTTCTATAATAAATGAAAAAATATGAATATTATTGCAAAATAAAATAATTACTAATTAAATCTGCTATAAAGGAAAGGAGAAAGTAAAATGAGAATGTCAGATATAATAGAAGAATTTATTAAAGAATTATTTGATGAAGAAGATAGCATTGAAATACAAAGAAACGAATTAGCAGAACAATTCAACTGTGTTCCATCACAAATCAACTACGTTATAGCAACTAGATTTAAGCCATCTCAAGGATATTATGTAGAAAGTAGAAGAGGTGGTGGAGGACACATCACAATAAAAAAAGTAAGTAATACAAAATCTGATTATATTATGCATATTATAAATAACATAGGAAATGAAATAACATCAAATGAAATAGACATATTAATTAGTGATTTTTTAACATATGATATATTAGAGACAAAAGAAGCTAAATTGCTAAAAGTAGCAACAAGTGACAATGTTTTAAGACTAGATAAAGATACTAAAGATAAAGTAAGAGCAAGAATTTTTAAAAATATGTTACTTAATTTAGAATGATGTTTTTTTATAAATACTAAATTTATATAAGAACAAAAGTGGCATGATTAAAATTTTATAACCTTTTAGATAACTTTTTATGCCACGTCTTTGTTCGCCCGCGAAAATTGCTTTGCAATTTTTGCGTGGAACGCTTTATATTATAGGAAGTTCGGAGAACTTTCCTATAAAATAATAGATGTAACATATAAAAGGAGGAATTAAAAATGTTATGTGATAATTGTGGTAAAAGAGAAGCAAATGTAAGATATTCAGAAAATATAAATGGAAGAAGAAAAGATTTGAATTTATGTGAAGAGTGTAGTAAAAAATTAGGGATAACAAATATGGATTTTAATATGCCAATTGACTTTTCTAGTTTTTTCGGAGAGTTTATAGAAGATTTTGCAAAACCAGAGTTTATACCATTATTAAATGAAATTAAAGCTTTAAAATGTGATAATTGTGGTTATACTTTTGAAGATATAAGAAACACAGGAAAATTAGGTTGTGGAAATTGTTATAGTGTATTTGAAGAAAGGTTAGATCCAATTATTAGGAGAATACAAGGTGCAAATAAACATATAGGGAGAGCTGGAAAAATAATTGATAGTAAAATAGAACAAAAAATGAAAGGTGTAAATAATGAAAGTGATATGAACAAGCCAAGAGAGAAAAAGGCAGAAAATAATAAATTGCATGAATTACAGGAGAAATTGAAGCAAGCTATAAAAGAAGAAAAATATGAAGAAGCAGCAAAAATAAGAGATGAAATAAAAAAAGAAGAGAACTAAAATAGGATTTTGGGGCCGTCCCCAAATCATACAAGGAAAGGAGTAAAAGATGAATTGGTATTTGCAAAGTAGTGAGAATTCAGATGTAGCTAGGAGTACAAGAGTTAGACTTGCTAGGAATTTAAATGATTTTAAATTTAATTTAGGTAATAAGGAAGATATGAAAGTTCTAGCAAATAGAATAAAAGAAAATTTGTATGCTATTGGATATGGCTTGAAGTTTTTTAGATTAAAGGATATGGATGATATTACAAAAATGAGCTTGGTAGAGAAAAATTTAATTAATCCAGAGTTTGTTTTGAACAAAAATGAACTAGGAAATATTTTAATTAATGATGAAGAAAACATTTGCATTATGATAGGAAATGAGGATCATATAGAGTTACAAGTGTTTAATTGTGGACTTGATTTAGAAAATGCTTTAAATTTAGCAATTGAAGTTGATAAAAAAATAGAAGAGGCTTTGGGTTATGCAGTTAATAAAAAATATGGATATTTAACATCATGTCCAAATAATGTAGGAACAGGATTAAGGGCCTCTGTAATGGTGCATTTGCCGGCTCTTTCTAAAACTAAGAATACTAAAAAGGTGTTAGATGCAATTAATAGTTTTGGTGTTAATATTAGAGGTGTTTATGGTGAAAATACAGAAAGTACAGGAGATATGTATCAAATTTCTAATAAGCAAACTTTAGGAATAACAGAACAAGAGATTATACAAAATTTGTATGTAATTGTGGAAAAGGTTATTAAACAAGAAAGAGAAGCAAGGAAGATTTTAGCAAAAGATGATATTGCTTTAGAAGATTTAATATATAGAAGTTATGGTATTTTAAGTAATTGCAGAAAAATATCTTCAGAAGAGACAAGGGAACTTTTGTCAAATATTAAATTGGGAACAGATTTAGGTATTTTAAAAGAATTAACAGATTTAGAGGTTCAAAAGTTGTATCTTTATACAAAGCCAGCTAATTTGCAAAAATATGTGGGTGAACAGTATGAGGCAATAGAAAGAGATATAAAAAGGGCAGAGGTTATAAAAGAAATAATAAAAGCCCCATAGAGAGGGGCTAGTCGTCATCGTCTTCATCATTTACATCATATATGGCTTTTGCAACCATATATGCACCAGAGAGAATGGCACATATTATGCCAGAATTCTCTGAAAAAAGTGATGCCACAAATAACGAGAATGTGTAAAAAAGAATAAAATCTAAAAACATATTCCCTCCTTATGGGGTGCAAGAGACAATAACTGTCTCCGTTTACAAGTTACCATAGCAAAAGCTATATTTATATTATATCATAATGGACATAAAATATCAATTTTAAGAAATCATAAGAAAATACTTGTTACAATTAACAGTATTAATAAGCAAAAACAAAATATAATAAATTTAAACGCAAATTGTAACAAATGCTTAAAAGAAAACGAAAGACTAACTATTAATTGTCAATAGAAATATTAAAAATTTTTTAATAT
>CAOKGO010000026.1 GCA_948468045.1 uncultured Clostridium sp.
CCCGCGAAAATTGCAAAGCAATTTTCTGTGGAACGCTTTATATTATAGGAAGTTCAGAGAACTTTCCTATAATATAAAATAGCTGTAATCTAGTAATAATTCTAGTTACAGCTATATGTATCTTAATTTAGTTTTGTGCATATGGTAATAATGCAATGTGTCTTGCTCTTTTTATTGCTATTGTGATGTCTCTTTGATGTTTTGCACAAGCTCCAGTTGTTCTTCTTGGTAAGATTTTACCTTTGTCATTAATGAATTTTTTTAGTTGTTCTGGATTTTTGTAATCTAATACAAAGTTTTTATCACTACATAATACACATACTTTTTTTCTTTGTTTTCTGAATCTTGGATTGTAGTCCTCATCATAATTTTTGTTATTTCTTTTATTTTGTTTTTTGTCAGCCATTTTCTTTTTCCCCCTTTGGCTAATTAGAATGGTAGATCGTCACTAGAAGATACTTCAAAGTCTGACCCCATGTTACCAGGTGCTGTGTTTCCAAATGTATTTTCAAAATTGCTTACGTCTGCTCCTGCTTCTGCCTCTCTTTTGCTATCTGCAAAATATGCTTCTTCTGCTACTACTTCTGTTACATAGTGCTTGGTTCCTTGGTCATCATCCCATGTTCTAGTTTGTATTCTTCCAATTACTCCTACTTGTTGACCTTTCTTAAAGTATTTGCTACAAAATTCTCCTAGCTTACTCCATGCTACAATATTTATGAAGTCTGCTTGTCTTTCTTCTCCTTGTCTTACAAATCTTCTATTTACTGCTAGACTAAAAGAAGCTACTAATGTATTGTTTGTTTGTGTATATCTTACTTCTGGGTCTCTTGTTAATCTTCCCATTAATATTACTTTGTTCATTTTATATCACCTTTCTTTACTTTAAATAAAGGCCCCTCTCTTTATTTTATTTTTTGCTAATTTTTGTAATATTTAAAATTAGTCTTCTTTTCTTACTACGATAAATTTCATAATATCGTCTGTTATTCTATAAACTCTTTCAAGTTCTTGTATAGAATCTGGTTTTGCTTCAAAGTTAAATAATAGATATGTACCTTCGTTGAATTTTTTAATTTCATAAGCTAATTTCTTTTTACCCATGTTTTCTACTTTTTCAACTTTTCCGTTTTCATTGATTAACCCTGTAAATTTATCTTCTAAGGCTTTTAGCCCAGCTTCATCTACATTAGGATTAACAATGATAATACTTTCGTATTTATTCATTATTTTCACCTCCCTTTGGATTATTAACCTACATTTTCTGTAAGTAGAGATTTAAAAATAGCTAAACTATTTTTAAAACATAGCTATTTTATCACACTTTTTTCTATTTTGCAAGCTATTTTTCAATTTTCAGAAATAATTGGACTTTATTTGATTTACTGTCTATTATGTAACCAGGAGTTGTTAGCATGATTAAAAACTTTTGACCTTTTAGATTACTTTACATGCTACGTCTTTGTTCACACCAATTTTTTTATAAATTGTGTAATTCCTGTTAAGTCTTCATATGTTGTTATTTTTATATTTGTGTAATCCCCTTCTAATATCTTAACTTTATAATTACCCTTTTCCATTAACATACAGTCATCTGTAACTTCTTCATTTTTATATTTTTCGTGCATTTCTAGCAAACTCTTTCTTTCAAAGCATTGAGGTGTTTGTACAATCCATGTATTACTTCTTTTAGTAGTATCAACAACAATATTATTTTCATCTGTTATTTTTATGGTGTCTTTTGAACGTACTCCTACTGCTACACCTTTAAATTCCTTCATACTTTTTATGCAAGTATTAATATATTCTTGTTTAATGGCTGCTCTTGCTCCATCATGGATAATTACAATTTCTGAGAGCGACTCTTTTATGCAATTATGTACTGTCTCTTGTCTGCTTTTTCCTCCTATTACAATGCTTACTGGTTTTATTAATTTTTCTTTTGATATAATTTCTTTTACAATAGGTATTTCTTCTTCTTTTACTCCAATTATTATATTATCAATAAAATCATTTTTATTAAAAGCTTCTAAACTGTATAACATTACTTCTTTTCCTTGAATTTTATCAAAGTTTTTATTTCTATTTTGTCCATATCTTGTACTATTTCCTGCTACTAATATAATGGCTGTAACTGTTTTTTCTTCTATCATATTTTTGGCTCCTTTAACGAATTATATGAAACACATATAAATGTTTGATATTTATCTTTTAAATTATTATAAGCTTTTTTTGCTGTTTGTTTGTTTGGAAATATCCCATAAACACAAGAGCCTGAACCAGTCATTATACTTCCGCATGGCTCCTTGTTCTATTAATTCATTTTTGATATTTTGAATTATATCTTTGTTTGGAATTACATCTTCAAATGTATTATACAAATTTTGTACTAATAATTCTAATTTTTGTTGTTCTAATGCCTGTTTAATATTATTAGTTTTTTCTAATGTGTAAACTTTTTTTTGATCATCTATTTTTTGATACATCTCTTTTGTACTAAAAGATACTTTTGGTTTAATTATTACAAAGTAATATTTAAAATTTGTATTAATTGGTGTAATAATTTCTCCTATTCCTTCTGCTTTTACTGCCTTATTGTAAAAACATGGTGGTACATCTGCTCCTAAGTTTTTTCCTATTTCTTCTATTTCCATTTTGGTAAGTTTTAGGTCAAATAATTTGTTCATTCCTAAAATAAAGCTTGCACAATCTGTGCTTCCTCCTGCAAGACCTGCCTGCATAGGAATTTTTTTTATTAATTTCACCCTAACACCTGTAATTGCTTCGTTTCTATTTTTTAAAACTTTATATGCTTTTGAAATAATGTTTTCTTCATTTTGTAATTCATTTATATTGGTATCTATTTCTATTTTGCCTGTTTTCGTTTTTTTGATATATAACTCGTCATATAAATTGATTTTTTGAAATACTGATTGAATATTATGATAATTGTCTTTTCTTTTTTCTAGTACTTCTAAATTCAAGTTCACCTTTGCTCTTGCTTTTAAATATATTTCTTCCATTTTTTCTTTTTCCTTCCTATTCTACTGTTAAGCAAGCAAATACACTTATTCCATTACCTTTTCCAAATTCAGTTAGAGCCTCTCCTGTTGTTGCTGTTATTCCTACATTTGTTTCTTCTATTTTTAATATTCTTGCTATGTTTTTTCTCATTTCTTCTACTTTAGGGCTAATCTTTGGTGTTAAACATTCAATGGAAATTGAAATATGTACAATTTTTTCATTTAAGTATTTTAAGGCTTCTTTTAAATATTCTTCACTATTGGTTATTCCGCTTTTGCACATATCATCTGCAACTTTTCCTAATATATTCTTCCCTGTAATTCCTGAAACTGCATTTGTAATCGCATGCAAAATTACATCTCCATCACTATTTGCAGATATTGAAAAACATTCTTTGAAAATAATGCCTCCTAAAACAACTTCTTGTTCTTGATTACTTTTTTCAATTCTATGGCTATCTTGACCAATTGCAACTTTCATTTTCGTCACATTCCTTTCTTTAATTACAAATGTAGACTGGTAATTTTTCCTACAACATTAAAAAGTAGGATTTGGGGGGCGTCCCTAAATCCCCTTTTTTATAATTTCCTCTAATTCTTGTTTAGAAAATTGATATTTTTTATTGCAAAAATGACATACAAGTTCTGCTTTTTCGTCTTGTTCTATAATATTTTCTAATTCTTCCTTTCCTATTGCTACTAAAGCTTTTGCCATATTTTCTTTGGAACAATCACATTGATAAATTGGTGTAATATTTTCTTCTAATACTTGTATATTTTCATCTCCTGTTATTTTTTTTGCAATTTCTTCTAGTGTTAATTGTTCATCTAGCATTTTTGACATTGCTCCAGCTTGAAAAATTGCTTGTTCTACTTTTGATATTTCTTCTTCTGTTGCATCTGGCATTGGATTTATTAAGTACCCTCCTGCTGATTTTACTCCATTTTTATCTACTAATACTCCTAATGCTACTGCTGAATTTCTTTGCTCTGAATTTACAAAATAGTTTGCAAAATCGTCTGCAATTTCTCCAGATGTTAATGGCGAAATTCCTATATATGGGTCTTTTAATCCTATATCTTTTATTACATTAATATATCCTTCATAACCAACAGCATTACTTACATCTAATTTACCAAATTCGTTTAAAGGTAAGTCTATTTGAGGATTTACAACATAACCTTTTACTTTTGGAAAATTATTTGTTGTTGCTACCATCATTTCAATTGGTCCATTTCCTTTTATTTGTACAGTTAATTTGTCTTTTGTGCTTTTCATTTCTGTTCCCATAATTGTAGTTATTGTTAGCATTCTTCCAAATGCTGCAGTGACCACTGGACTTAAGTCATGTGTATTCCTTGCTTTTTCTACTAAATTTGTTGTATTGGCACATACTACTGATATTTTGCCATTATGTGCTAAACATTTAATAATTTTATCTTGCATGGTTTTCTCCACTCCTAACATCTTTATATATATTGTTTATTTCATCTATTCTTTCTTTACATCTTTGTATTTCTTTTTGTATTTTTATGTTTAATTCTTCTGTTTCATTTTCTTTTGCCATTTCCATTAATTCCTCTATATTATATAAATTGTCATGTATATTTTTAAAACATACATTTGTTGTTATACTATTAGGTCTTCCACTGTAATAAGTATGTGTTGGAAAATCTGCTATCATGTAGCTTTCTGCTTTACTTATTGCTTGATAAATAAAAATGACATCTTCATAATATCTATTTTCAGGGAATTTTAACTCATTTCTTTTTAGAAACTCTCTTCTCCAACATTTGCTCCATGCATTAGCATATCTATCTCCTGCAATTCTATAAGCCTTTGTACAATTTTCTGGTGTTGGTATAATAGTTCCTTGTTTTTTTCCTGTTATTTCAAAACCTAAATAAACTACATCTGGCATATTTGTATCTATTAATTTATTTAATTTTTCTAATACTTTTGTATTATTTAAATAGTCATCTCCATCTAAAAAAATAACATATTCACCTTTTGCATTTTTTAGTCCTGAATTCCTTGCTCCACCTAAACATTTATTTTCTTCATGTTGTATCATTTTTATATTTGTATATTTTTTCAATTTTTCTCTTGTTCCATCTGTTGAGCAATCATCAACTACAATTAGTTCATAATTTTTAAAACTCTGATTTTCTACACTTTTTATGCTTTTTTCTATATAATCTTTTATATTATAGGCTGTTATAATAACACTAAATCGTATTTCATCTTTTTCTTCCATTTTATGTTTCTCCTTATATCAATATTATTTAGCCCACTTAGCTATTATTTTTTTATCTATTTCTTTATTTTCTGTTCCTTTTCCCATATAATATTTAGGTTTTAACTTCCCATGATAATCACTCCCCCCAGATTTAAGCAATCTGTTATCTTCGCAAAATTTCTCTAATTCTTGTGTTTGTTCACTAGAAAAAGATGAATAATAACATTCTACACCATCAATTCCCTTTACTGTTTTTATCATATCATTTAGAAAGTTAATATGATTTTCTATGTTATATTTGTATAAGTGTGCAACAAAAGCAAGTCCTCCTGCATTATGAATTAAATTTACTATTTCTTGTATTGTTGCAATATAATCTGCTTCTTGTATAAATAGTGGGTTTTGTGGGTTTGATAATCCTTTTCTAATAAACTCCTCGTAATTGTTTATATTATACTTATTAAAAAACTCTTTGTTTGCATTATTATTTTTTAAAGCTTGGTAAGTCATATATTTAAAATATCCTGTATATGGTATTTCTTTAGGCAAACACAATTCATTTTCTATTTTTAAATTCGACTTGTCCACTTTGTCTTTTAGTGTTTCAAATAATTTTTTATCTCTTTTTTCTATCTCCTTTTTTGAATATGTCTTATTATACCACTTATTAATTATTTTTTCATCTACATAGTATCCAAGAATTTCAATAATTACATTGTTAAAGCTTGTCATTAATTCACAACCTGGTATGATTTTTCCTTTATAGATATTTTTTACATCTATTTTTTCTAAATCTTCATATGCCTTACAGTTTTCATGGTCTGTAATAGATATATATGCCAGTTGTAACTTTTCTGCCATTTCTAACAATTCTATTGGTTTTTTATCTCCATCTGAATTGGTAGAATGTATATGTAAATCTATAAATCTTCTTTCCATTTCTTTCCTTTCAAATTTTTGTATTTTATGTTATAATGTGTAAAAAATATAAAGGAGATACTTCTATGAAACAATTATTTTGTGTTGGGAATTATTCATCTAAAGGTATTTATTGTTTGGATTTTGATAATGGTTTGTTTTCACATAATGAATTATTACCAAACTTTCAAAATTGCTCATACATTATTAAAAATCAGGATTTCCTTTATAATGTTGTAGAAGTGTCTGATGGTATTGTTGCATCTCACAACCTAAAAAACTCATCTTATAAGTTTTTAAATTCTTGTTCTAGCTATGGTAAATGTCCTTGCCATCTTATGTTAGATTCAGCTAGAAATATTTTATATGTTTCTAATTATGTTAGTGGCTCTTTTTGTGCATTTCAAATAAATAAAAATGGCGAAATTGGTAATAAACTTTATTTTGAGGAATTTCAAAAAGATATTTCTCATGTTCATAATGTTGCCCTATCTTGTGATAATCACCATTTATTTGTAATTGATTTAGGAACAGATAAAATTTATGCTTATTCTATTGTTGAAAATCCAAGTTTCAATTTACAACTTTGTGATGTTTTTTCTTTTCCTACTAAAACTGATCCTAGACATCTTGTTTTAGATTTAAGTAATAATCTTTATGTAATAACAGAAAACTCATGTGAAGTTTATACTTTATCTTTTTCAAATAATAAATTTTCATTTATTTCTAAGGTTTCTCTTCTTCCTAATAACTTAGAAAAATCTACTAATGATACTGGTTGTGCTATTAAAATTAGTAAAAATTATGATTATCTTTATACATCTCTTCGTGGCAAAAATCTTATTTGTGTATTTAAAATATTAGAAAACAAATTGGATTTAATTCAATCTATTTCTTGTTATGGTTCTATGCCTAGAGATATAGCTTTTGATAAAACAGAAGATTACCTTATTTGTGCAAATCAAGAGTCTTGTGATTTATCTGTTTTTTCTGTTTCTCCTAATGTTGGGACTCTTGACTTTAAAAGTACTTATAAAATAGAAAAACCTTCTTGTATACTACCAATTTAACATCTTATACTATTTGCCCAGAATCTACAACTAGGTTTTGACCTGTTACGGCTTTTGTAATGTGCGTAATAGAAAATACTGCATCTGCAATATCTGTTGTTTTAGTAAATTCTCCTAATGGTATCATACTTTTATATTTATAATTTATAAATTCACTTCCTAATGCAATTTCTTCTTCTGTTACTGTTGTTCCTGGTGTTATTGCATTAATTCTAATTTTCTTTTTTGCTAAGTCTTTTGTTATTGCTTTTATAAAACCAAAAATTCCTGCTTTCCCTGCACTATATGCTGGCAAGTCAAATGATTTTAAAGCATTAACAGATGATATTATTACAATTGACTTACTTTTCTCGTTTTCTTTTTCTATTAATGGTAAAAATATTTTTGTGCAATAAATATGTGCATTTAAGTTTAATTTTATTGATCTGTCTATGTCTTCTATTGTTACATTTTCAATTCCATTTATTTCTGTTTGCACTGGCGCTCCTGCTGCACTTATTAAATGTGTTATTTTGCCATATTTATTTTCTATTTTTTCTTTTAACTTTAAGATTTCTTCTGCATTTGTTATATCTGCTTGATAATATTCATAATTTTCTTTTTCTAAAAATTCTTTTTTGTTTGTATTTTCTTTTATATCAATTGCAATAACATGGCTTCCATTGTTTAGATATTTTTCGACAATTGCTCTTGCTATTTTTCCATCTCCACCTGTTATTACGATTATTTCTTTGTCCATTTTCTCTGTTCTCACTCCTTTTCCATGTTAAATTATACCATATTTACATTTTTATTGTCAATTTGTAAATCTTAAACTTTTCTTTATTTCATGCAACTTACAACAAAAGAAGCTACATAATTTGTAGCTTCTTATTGGTGTATTTCAAACATATCTTTTCCGTTCTCCACAAACTGGACAGACCCAATTTTGTGGTAAATCTTCAAAAGCTGTCCCTGGTTCTACCCCAGCCTTTTCGTTACCTGACTTAGGATTGTATATATATTTACATTGAACACATTCATATCTTTGACTTTCTACCTTTTCTGCTTGAAAGTTTTTATATCCTAAACCTAGAGCAACAATTACCATTAATAAAAATGATAATGCTTTCCATATTCCACTTTCTAACATAATAATTGCAAACATTCCGAAAAGTTGCTGCAATTCCATATAAGATTAGAACTGCTTGTTTTTGACTAAATCCTCTTGCTACAATTAAATGGTGTAAATGCCCTTTGTCTGCTTTGAAAATTGCTTTTATTGATTTACCTTTTATTAATCTTCTAACTATTGCCCAAACAGTATCAAATATTGGTAATCCTAAAGCTAATAATGGTAATACTATAACTACTGCTGTATAGGTTTTTGCAACTCCTAATATTGATATGATAGATAGCGAAAATCCTAAAAAGTTTGAACCTGTATCTCCTATAAATGTTTTAGCTGGTGCAAAATTAAATGGTAAAAATCCTACTAAAGCACCTGCTAGAGCTGTTATTAATAATATTGAGATAATTGGTGAATTGTTAAGTAAAAATATTATTAATAGTGATACTGCTGATATTACTGAAATTCCTGCTGATAAACCATCTAAACCATCCATTAAATTAATTGCATTTGTTACTCCTACAATCCATCCTATTGTTAATATTATTGAAAATACTTCTTTTAATTCTTCTGTATGAATGAAAGCTGGTGTTATTTCATTAATTCTAACTCCGAATGATACTGCAATAATTGCTGCTAGAGTTTGTCCTGCTAATTTTACAATTGGTTTTATTGTAATAATGTCATCTACTATGCAAAAAATAGATATTACTATTATTCCTAAGAACATTCCTAGTAATTTCATTCCATATTGTTCTATTCCAAATAAATTTATTTTATGTTCTAGGTTCATTACAATTAATAAATATATAACAGCTACTAAAAAACCTAATATAACTGCTGGTCCTCCAAATTTAGGCATGGCTCTTTTATGCATTCTTCTTTGGTCTTTTGGTACATCTACAGCTCCTACTTTTCGTGCTAGTTTTATTGTATATGGTGTTGCCATAAAAGTTACAATAAATGCTAATAGAAAGGCAATTGCTATATCTCCCCACATATTTCCCAACATAAATTTTGCCTCCTATTTCATGTTTTCCTTTTCTATTTCATCAATTATTTTTATTCTTTCTTCATGTCTTCCACCTTCAAATTCTGTTGCAATCCACATTCTTAAAATGCATATTGCTTCATTTACTGTTACTGCGTCTGCTCCTATTGCTAAAATGTTTCCATTGTTGTGTAATTTTGAATATTTAGCAGTGAATTCATCATGACAAAGTGTACATCTGATTCCTTTGAATTTGTTTGCAGCAATACACATTCCAATTCCTGAACGACATATTAATATTCCTTGTTCACAATCTCCTGATTGTACTTGTTTTGCAACTTCTTTTGCAATGTTTGGATAGTCTACTCTTTCTTCACTAATACATCCTAAGTCTTTATATTGAATTTCCTTTTCGTCTAAATATTTTTTTATTTCTTCTTTTAATTTATAACCACCATGGTCACTTCCAATTGCTATCATATTTACTACTCCTTTTTTATAAAATTTATTGATGTTTTGTTTTCCTTTTGCGTGTAAAACTAAAAGTTTCATATTCATAATATCATAAAATTTTAGCTATTACAATAATTAATCACAATTATTTATAATTTTACTTGCTTTTTCTCGAAAATTGTGTTAAAATATTTTATGTTATAGTGTAATATAGACTAAGAGGAGGTGCCTAAGAGAATGCCAAATATTAAATCAGCAAAAAAGAGAGTTAAAGTAATTGAGAAAAAAACTTTAAGAAATAATATGATAAAGTCTGGATATAAAACAGCTGTTAAAAAGTTTGAAGAAGCTATTGCAAGTGGAAATGTTGAAGAAGCTAAAACTTTATTATCTGAAGCTACTAAAAAAATTGACCAAGCTTGCACAAAAGGTGTTATTGTAAAAAATACAGCTGCTAGAAAAAAATCTAACTTATCTAAAAAATTAAATGCAGCTATGGCTTAAGTTTATAAAAATTCAAAGGACTTTTGTCAATAAAAATTATGCATAGTTTTTATTAAAAGGCGAGCCTTAAAAATTTATTAATGCAAATTTTAATAAATTCTTAAGGCTCGTCGTTTTATTATTCAATTTTATAAATTTACTCTAATAGTTACTCTATCAGTTTCTTCTATTATTTTTGATGAAAATAAATATATATGCCCGTCATTTCACAATTTTATGATATTTTAATTTACATTTATCAAGAATTAGGAGGGCACCACAATGAACCACATATTCATATAAAATATAATTTCAAACAGTTAAAATATCTAGTTTATCAATAAATGGCAAAATGGTGCTGATATTTGCCCAAATGAATTATATAATAACAGTACTCTTGTTTAATAGGTTGTTCAATTTATAGAACATTCTTTGTTTCTATTAATTTCCATTGTTTTTAATAATATTTCATGTTACTATAAATTTATGATAATTATTATTTTTGAGGTGGAATATGTTTAAAAAAATATTAGATAATTTTAAAAATTTAGATAAATTAACATTCAAAATCATGAATTACGGCTTGAGATTTTGCTTTGCTATTTGTGTTTTATCTGTATTAATTTTACTTACATATAACTTAGCTTTTGTTTCTCCTTTTATGTTTTACATAGGTATTAATCTATTTAAAATAAGTCTTATTTTTGGAATAGAATTTGTAGTTTGTGGCTTTGTTGTAGATGGAATAAAAAAACAATTAATATAAATTAAATAGGATTTTGTTGTTATAAAATACACGACAAAATCCTATTTTTTTGTATTTGTTCTTATATTTTAAAAATTGCTGCTATACCAGTACCACCGTCACCACTACCTGCATTATGATTAAACATAGCAGCCTGAACTAATGAAGCAAATTTATTCACTCCAAAAGCTAATCCATTATCTCCATAACATTTACTAACAGTTGTTTCTATTGTACCACCATTTAAATAAGCACCATGATGATAACATCTTTGATTAAACCCACTAACTATAGAATCATTTTTCCATACTAATTGGCTAACTGAAAATACAAAAGCTTTTCCTGAATAAAATGTTCCAAATGTTCTTCCAGAAAATTTGCCACTTACAACAGCATATCTACTACTTTGTTTCATCACAGATTGTGCAATTGAAGAACCTTGTATAATACTTTCTGTTTTTGTATAATTGTTATACATATATTCTCTTGCATTTGCATTCTCACAAACTTTAGCAAAAGCATCTCTATTATTTGCCAAAATATTAAATGCTGTTGAATCTGATATAATAGCAGAAATAATACTGTTTGTTTCTAATATATTGTCAAAAGTAGATGGGTCACTTATCATTTCATTTAATAATGCTGTATCTTTAATTATATCACTTGCTTTAACTATATTTATTGCTTCTAATGATATACTTTCTTTTCTGTTCCCTGCTTTATCTACTGTTAATACATGTAAATAATAATTTCCAAATGTAGTACAATTTAATGTTAGTTGTTCTTCTATTTCTTTACTAAATGTTCCACCTGTATATTTGTCCATATCATCATCATTTGTTCCAATTTCTTCATTACTTTGTGTAAAAACATATTTACACTTTTCTATATCAATTCCACTTACTCCTTCGTCACTTTGTGTTACTGTTGCTGTGATATTTTGCCCTTCTATAACTCTATTAGCACTAAAAACAATTGTTGCTTCATTTGGCATTTGCTTATCAATATTTGTTATATTTTCTGTTGCTCCTTCACCTATTTCATCCAATTCATTAATTAATCTTGTATATATTGCTCCATTTTGACTTACCACTATTGGTTTTTCATAGTTGTTCCAGGTTGTTCCATCTGTTGAATATTGTAAAATATTTGTTCCTATTTCTGTATTTAGTATTATTTCAACTGTTATATCATTATTTGTGTATTCTATATTTGGTGTAATGTTAAACGTAATATCTTCCTTGTTCAAGTCGATAGGAGGATTTTCTCCTTGTATTCCTATATATTTTACTTCATTTTCTGTAACTTTATATACATATTTTTCTTTTGTTATAACATGAATGGTTTCATCATTTCTTCTATTAATTTCTGCTCCTTTTAGTCTGTCTTCTTTTCTTATTTCTTTTTCAAATTCATCCAAATATGTTTTGTTACTCCAATTATTTATTATTTTGTCTGCTTTTAAGCTATTTCCTATTAATTTTAGTATTTCTTCATATTCTTTCTTTTTGGTTCGTTCTTCAGCTGTACTTGCTTTATTTAATACTCCATTTTCTCCTGTTAAAGTTGCAATTGTTATTCCTGCCAATATTAATAATATAATAATTGTAATTACCAAAGCAATTAAAGTAATTCCATTATTTTTTTTACTAATTTGTAATTTTGTTATAATTTTCATACAATCCATTTCCCCTTTTCTTTCGTTATTTTTTCTACCTTTTTATTTTTCATTAATTTTAATAGTATACACTTATTTTTATTTAGATATACTTTAACTTACCAAATCTATTCTTAATTTTCAATGTTCTAATTTTTGATATGTTTTATTATTTTTATTATTTTATCAATAAATAAAGTTTCTGTCAACTAGTTTGCATAATTTCTCAAATTATCTTATTATGGATTTATTTAGAAAAAAACTTCGATTTTTTCAATACTTGGGAGATTTGTATAAATATTTAGAATGTTATTATATGAATTAATTAATATTCAAAGTATTTTATTATTATAGCGTCAGTATAATTAAAAAATTTTGACCTTTTAAATTACTCTTCATGCCTCGTCTTTGTTCGCCTGATAAATTTGCTTTAGTAAATTGGGATTTTTCAGGTTATAGGAGAATCAAAAATTTTTCCTATACATAACAAAAGAGGCATGATTAAAAAATTTTGACCTTTTAAAGTGCTCTTCATGCCTCTTATTTGTTCTATAACAAATTTGTGTGTAATATTTGATTCGATTTACATAAAAATGTCCCGAAAGAAACGTCCCCAACACGACATTATTTGTTTAATTCTTCTAAAAACATTTTGTTTAGCATTTGAGGGTTTGCTTGTCCTTTTGTTTCTTTCATTGCTTGCCCTACTAAGAAACCTAAGGCTCTATCTTTACCAGCCTTATAATCTGCTATTGATTGTGGATTTGCTTCTAATATTTTTAGTACTATTTCTTTTATAGCACTTTCATCTGATATTTGTATCCATCCTTTTTCTTTGATTATTTCTTCTGGGTCTCTTGGGTTTTCAAATAGTTCTACTAACACTTTTTTTCCTATGCTTGAACTTATTGTGCCTTTATCTATTAATGTTACTAGCTTTGCTAATTGTTGACTGTCAAATGGTATTTCAATTGGATCTGTTTCTGTTTCATTTAAAATCCTAGATATGTCTGATATAATCCAGTTGTTTACTGCTTTTGCATTGTTACATATTTTTGTTGCTTCTTCAAATAAGTCTGATAAATATTTAGATGATGTGATTAAATTTGCATCTTTATGAGATAGTTTATATTCTTCTAAATATCTTTGTTTTCTGCTTTCTGGCAATTCTGGTAATGTCTTCTTTATGTTTTCTATATACTCTTCTGATAATTTGATTGCAACTAAATCTGGGTCAGGAAAATATCTATAATCTTGTGCATCTTCTTTGTCTCTCATTGAAAATGTTTTTCCAGATACATCGTCCCATCTTAGTGTTTCTTGTTCTATTTTTCCTCCCTCTTCTATTACATCTATTTGCCTATCTACTTCATATTCTATTGCTCTTGTAATGCTTCTAAAAGAGTTCATGTTTTTCATTTCTGTACGAGTTCCAAGTTTTGAGTCTCCTTTTTTTCTAACAGATACATTGACATCTGCTCTTAATGACCCCTCTTGCATTTTACAGTCTGATACTTCTATATATTCTAAAATAGATTTTAGTTTTTTTAGGTATTTTTCTGTTTCACTACTGCTTCTAATGTCTGGTTCAGAAACAATTTCAATTAATGGAACACCTGCTCTATTTAAGTCAACTAAACTTCCACCACCAAATTCGTCATGATTTAATTTTCCAGCATCTTCTTCTATATGAATTCTAGTTAGACCTATTTTTTTCTTGCCATTTTCTGTTTCAATTTCTACATATCCATGCTCACACAATGGTTTGTCAAATTGTGATATTTGATAAGCTTTTGGTAAGTCTGGATAAAAATAATTTTTTCTATCATTTTTACTATCTCTTGAAATTTCACAATTAGTTGCCAAACCTGCTTTTACAGCATATTCAACAACTTTTTCGTTTAGTACTGGTAAAGTTCCTGGCATAGCCATACAAATTGGACAAGTTTGTGTATTTGGCTCTGCTCCAAACTTTGTTGGACAAGAACAAAATATTTTTGTTTTTGTTGAAAGTTCCGCATGAACTTCTAACCCAATTACTACTTCATAATCTTCTCTTGACATTCGATTTCCTCCTTAAAATGTTCTTATTTATATCTATATATTAATGTCCATTTTTATATTTCTGGTTTATAATTTTCTCTAAATTTGATTGCTTGTTCAAATGTATATGCTGCATTTAATATTGTTTCTTCACAAAATTTGTTTCCAATTAATTGCATTCCTATTGGCATTTTCTCTTTATCAACTCCACATGGAATAGATATTCCAGGAAGTCCTGCTACATTAACAGAAACTGTACATATATCTGCTAAATACATTTCTAGTGGATTATTAGATTTTGAACCTATATCAAATGCTACTGTTGGTGATGTTGGTGTTAAAATAACATCATATTTTTCAAATGCTTTATTAAATTCGTTTACTACCAAAGTACGTACTTTTTGAGCTTTTTTGTAATATGCATCATAATACCCTGAAGATAACACATAAGTTCCTAAAATAATTCTTCTTTTTACTTCAGGTCCAAAACCTTCACTTCTTGATTTTTTGTATATTTCTCTTAAATTTTTGAATTCAGGTGTTCGATATGTATAGCGAATTCCATCAAATCTACCTAAATTTGAACTTGCTTCAGCACAGGCAATTATATAGTAAATAGCTAATGCATAATTTGCAATATCTAATGAAAATTCTTCTATTTCTGCTCCTAGTTCTTTGTATTTTTCTATTGCTTTTTCTAATGTTTCTTTTACTTCTTTATTAATTCCTTCTCCAAAGAATTCCTTTGGAATACCTATTTTAAGACCTTTTACATCATTTTTTAAAGCTTTTGTATAATCTACCTTTTCCTTATTGCTTGATGTAGTATCTTTTTCGTCATGTCCTGTAATAAGATTTAAAAGCATAGCAGAATCTTTTACATCTTTAGTAATAGGCCCTATTTGGTCTAAAGATGAAGCAAATGCGACTAATCCATACCTAGAAACCAATCCATAAGTTGGCTTTAGACCTACTACACCACAAAAACTAGCTGGTTGCCTAATTGAACCTCCTGTATCTGACCCTAAAGCCCATGGTACTAATCTTGCTGCTACTGCTGCAGCTGAACCACCAGAAGAGCCACCTGGTACTTTGTTTAAATTCCATGGATTTTTAGTTTTTTTGAAATATGAATATTCTGTTGAACTTCCCATTGCAAATTCATCCATATTTAATTTTCCTAAATTTATGGTATTTTCTTCTTCTAATTTTTCTACAACTGTTGCATTATATGGAGCAATAAAGTTTTCTAGCATTTTAGAACTACATGTTGTTTTTATCCCTTTTGTACATATATTATCTTTAATTCCTATTGGAATTCCTGCAAAGTCTCCTTTTATTTCTCCATTATCTATTTTCTCTTGAATTGTTTTAGCTTGTTTTAAAGCTTCTTCTACTAATGGAGTTACAAAAGCTTGTACATCTTTTTCTTTTTCATTAATTCTGTCTGTATATGCTTTTGTTATATCTAATATAGTTATTTCTTTATTTTTTAACTTTTCTTGCAATTCATGTACAGTTAAATCTGTGATATTCATTAAAAGTCCTCCTTTATTACTTTCTCTTTTATGTTTTAATTTATTACTTTTGGTATTTTGAACATATTTTGTTCTTTTTCCATTGCATTTTGTAATAGGCTTTCTGTATCTTCAAATACTTTTATTTCATCTTTTCTAAATATATTTTTTGCTTCATTTGCACCTATTGTTAGCTTTAAGTTTTCTACTGGTGCATTGTTTACAATATTTGCAAAATTTAAAATGTCTTGTAAGTTGGCTAAATAGTTTTCTATCTGATTTTCTTCTAATTCCAAATGTGCTAAATTAGCAATGTGTAAAATCTCTTCTCTACTTACTTGCATAAACTCCTCATTCCTTTCTTATGCTTTAATTTCGTTTATTATTATATACTTTTTTTAACAAAAAAACAAGCTATTTAAGCTTGTTTTTCAACTATTAATATAATTATTTTAATTCTACAACTGCTCCAACTTCGCTGAATTTTGCTTTTAAGTCTTCTGCTTCTTCTTTAGATACTCCTTCTTTAACTGTTTTTGGAGCTCCATCTACTAAGTCTTTTGCTTCTTTTAATCCTAATCCAGTAGCATCTCTAACTACTTTGATTACTTTAATTTTTTGGTCTCCTGCATCTGATAATACTACATCAAATGATGATTTTTCTTCTGCTGCTGCTCCAGCTGCTGCTCCTCCAGCTGCTGGTGCAGCAGCTGCTACTGCAGATACTCCATATTTTTCTTCGATAGCTTTAACTAAGTCTGCTAATTCTACAACAGTTAAAGCGTCGATTTCTTCGATTAATTTTTCTATTTTTTCCATTTTAAAATCCTCCTCTTTCTAGTGAATTAAGTTTCACCACACTAATTTTTATTTTTTTAAGCCTCTGTTGTTGTTTCTGGTTCTGCTTTTGCTTCTTCTGCTGGTGTTTCAGCACTTTCAGCTGGTACAGAAACTGTTACTTTTTCTCCAGATGCTTCTTTTAATTTTCTTACTTCTTCAAGTGCAACTGCAACTTTTGAAATATTTCCAAGTAAAGCACCAGCAAGCATAGATAGTAAAGTTTCTCTTGATGGTAATTTTGCAAGAGTAATAAGTTCTTCTTTTGTCATTACTTTTCCTTCAATTACTCCACCTTTGATTTCATAATATTCATTATCTTTACTAAATTTGTAAATTGTTTTTAATGGTTCAAGATATTCTCCTGAGCTCATTACAACTGCTGTTGGTCCTTCTAGTTTTTCTTCTAGTCCTTCAATGTTACATTGTGCTAATGCTCTTCTTGTAATATTATTTTTTATAATATTGTATTTAGCTCCTGTGTTACGTAAGTCTCTTCTTAAAGTTGTGTCATCTGTAACATTGATTCCTCTGTAATCTGTTAAAAGTATTATTTTAGCTTCTTTCATTTCTTCTGCTAATTTATTTACTTCTTCTTTCTTTTGATTAAGTATTTTTTCACTTGCCATTTTGTTTATTTCACCTCCTAAAAAATTCTTTATATTTTAAAATTTAATAACTTTTTAATAGCACTTTTATAAGTATGTACAGAACAAAAGTGGCATGATTAAAATTTTATAAATTTTTAGATAACTTTTTATGCCATGTCTTTGTTCGCCTGCCAAATTTGCTTTAGCAAATTTGTGTAGAATGTGTTGATGTTATAGGAAAATCGGAGATTTTTCCTATAACAAAACGATAAAAAGCACTTTTGTCCCCAAGGTTACAAAGAGTGCTTTTATCTACACTTTTCATACCTCGGTAGGACTTAATTTTTTTGCCTACTGTCTTTGGCTTTTATTATTACAGGGTACACATCTTTTCCTTGGGTATTTCATGGACATGATATGTCGTCCCCTACCCTTATATATGAATGCATATTTTCCCCTATATTTTTGTTATCTTTGATTTAAATAGATTCCAGGTCCCATTGTTGTAGTTATTGCTACACTTTTGATGTATTGACCTTTTGCTGCTGCTGGTTTTGCTTTTATTATAGCATTAATTATTGTTTCATAGTTTTCTAATAATTTGTCTGTTCCAAAAGAAACTTTTCCAAATCCTAAGTGAATGATGTTTGTTTTATCTAAACGATATTCTACTTTACCAGATTTAATTTCATTAATTGCTTTTGTTACATCCATTGTAACTGTTCCAGATTTAGGGTTTGGCATTAAACCTTTTGGACCTAATACTTTACCTAATCTACCTACAACACCCATCATGTCTGGTGTTGCTACTACTACGTCATAATCAAACCAGTTATCATTTTGAATTTTTGGTATTAGTTCTTCTGCTCCTACAAAGTCAGCTCCTGCTTTTTCAGCTTCTTCTGCTTTTGGTCCTTTTGCAAATACTAATACTTTTTGTGTTTTACCTGTACCATTTGGAAGTACTACTGTACCTCTTACTTGTTGATCTGCATGTTTAGAATCTACTCCTAATTTTACATGTAATTCAACTGTTTCATCAAATTTTGGTTTTGGCATTTTCTCAATAATTTCTAACGCTTCTTTAACGTCATATTCTTTTGTTCTATCAACTAATTTTGCACTTTCGGCATATCTTTTAGCTAATTTCATTTTTTTACCTCCTTTGGTTCAAACGAGCTTTGCTCTCCCAATAATAATTTATTTCTTTAATTATTTAAACAAATCAAAAATAGTATATTGTGCATTTCTGTGTAAATTGTAAGCTGATGGAGTACTTATTGTTCGTACAGGGATACAATTTATGCAAAAATGTGCAAGATGCTGCTTTTTATTTGTTTTAGTCTATTACAACAACACCCATAGACCTAGCAGTACCCTCAACCATGCTCATTGCTGTTTCAATTGTTGCAGCATTTAGGTCTGGCATTTTTTGTTCAGCAATTTCTTTTACTTGAGCTTTTGTTATTTTAGCAACTTTATCCATATTTGGTTTTCCTGAACCTTTTTGAATTTTGATTGCTTTTTTTATTAACACTGCTACTGGTGGAACTTTTGTTATAAAGTCAAATGATTTATCTTTATATACTGTAATTACAACTGGTATAATCATTCCTGGTTGATTTGCTGTTCTATCATTGAATTCTTTTACAAATTGCATAATGTTTACACCACTTGAACCTAAAGCTGGTCCTACTGGTGGAGCTGGTGATGCTTTTCCTGCTTCAATTTGTAATTTAATAATATTTGATATTTCCTTTTCTGCCATGTTACTGGCACCTCCTCTTTTTTTCTGCATAGAAAACTTTTATTTAAATAAATTTTGTGTTTTCCTTTTTTATTTTATTTTTTGAACTTGTGAAAATTCTAATTCTACTGGTGTTTCTCTTCCAAACATAGATACTAGAACTTTTACTTTATGTTTTTCAGTATTAATTTCTTGAACTGTACCTATAAATCCTTCAAATGGACCATTCATAACTTGTACTTGTTCATTTACTTCATAATCTACACTAATTGGAACATCTTCAAATCCCATGTTTCTAATTTCGTCTTCTGTTAATGGTATTGGGTCTGTTCCTGACCCTACAAATCCAGTAACTCCTCTTGTATTTCTTACTATATACCAAGTTTCTTCAGTTACTATCATTTTTATTAATACATAACCTGGAAAGACTTTTTTTAAGTTGGTTTTTCTTTTGCCATCTTTTATTTCTATTTGTTCTTCCATAGGAACAATTATATCAAAAAAGAATTCTTCTAACTCTCTATTTTTAACTGTTTTTTCCAAGTCTGCTTTTACTTTATTTTCATAACCAGAATAAGTATGTACTACATACCATCTTGCCACTTTATCATAATCTTTTTGAGACATTTGAATTTAGCCTCCTTTATTTTCAATTATTGTGCTACTTGATTCTCTGTATTAGTTTGAGTTTCATTGTTTTGTTCATTTGAAGCTTCTGTATTTTCACTATTGCTTGGAGTTTGCTCGTTATTTTCATTTGTTGTTTCTTCAGTAGTGTTTTCTTGAGGAGTTTCATTTGTTTCCCCATTTTCATCTACTGTTTCACTATTTGTAGTAATAACTTGCTTTATTTTTTCTACTCCATGTTTATTTAGTGTTTCAAAGGCTAGGTCTAATACAAAAACAATAACTGCTGTAATAATTACTATTGTTACTACTGCAGTAGTATTATTTACTAATTGTTTAGGTGTTGGCCAATTAACTTTTTTTAATTCAGCCTTAAAGTCCTTAAAAAAGCTTCTTTTATTTTTACTATTTTCTTTTTGGTTATTTGCTTCTTTTTTAGCCATTTTATTTCCTCCTTAAAATAGCTTACTTAACTATTTTGTTTCTTTATGTGATGTGTGTTTTTTACAGAATTTGCAATATTTTTTTATTTCTAATCTATCTGTATTTTTCCTTTTGTTTTTTGAAGTTGTATAATTTCTTCTTTTACATTCTGTACATTCTAATGTTATATTTTCTCTTGGTCCTTTTGCTGCCATATGAAAACACCTCCGTATTTTTTAACATTACTTTTTTTGAAACGATGTGAGCGTATATCCGTAATAATTATACGCTTGAATATTGTACCACTTTTTTCCTGTTGTGTCAATGTTTTTTCTTATTTTTGTTAAAGTTTTTTTTCTTTTTTTGAACTGAAAATCCAAATCGCCCAATTTTTTTCCCTAAAGTATAATAATGTCCATTTGAATAAGCTATTAAATCACATTTTGATATGTCAAAAGCTCCTTTTTCATCAATATATTTTTCATCTGCATTAATTGCTAATACATCTGCTATAAACATATGATGTGTTCCAAGTTCTTTGATTTCTCTTACTTTACATTCCACTGAAACTGGGCTTTCTTTTATCATAGGACATTTAACAAATTTTGCTTTTTCTTTATGCAAATTCATGCTTTTAAATTTATCTACTTTTGCTCCTGTTTTTACTCCACACCAATCTGTTGCTTGTGCTAAATTTTTGGTTGTTAGATTTATAACAAATTCTCTACTTTGTTTTATTAAATTATATGAATATCTGCTAGGTCTAACAGAAATATAAACAGTTGCAGGGTCAGTATTTAAAATACCTGTCCATGCAACTGTTATAATATTAGATTTCTCCATTGTTCCACAGCTTACCATTACTGCTGGTATAGGATATATGAATGTTCCTGGTTTCCATGTTACTTTTGCCACTTTTCTTCTTCCTCTCTTACTAATTCTTTTCGTTTTTGCTCTAACAAAATTCCATCTGCCATTAAACATGCTTCCTTTTGGACTCCAACTTTTTTTATAACATAATTTCCTTCTTTTTGTTTTTCGATTTTTCCTATATATGGATATGCTTTTTCTACTATAGTTCTTTCAATTCCTTGTAACATAACCTTTTGATAATCCATATTATATTTTAGCTGTTCCTCATCTAAGCCACTAATATAACACGTATATGTTTGACCTGTTTTTTTCTCTTTTCCTGTTAGATAAGATGTATATGTTTTTCCTGTTTTTCCATTTAAAGATGGCACATAAACTCTAAATTTTGATAATGAACCATCTACACTTGCATTTGTTCCATCTGTCATATCCATAGCTATATTTGCTATTCTACTTACTTTTAAATATTCTGTGTCTAAAATACTTGGAGCATGGTCCTTTGCAAATACGTGTAAATCTATAATTTTTCTTTTTGTCTTTTTTAATTCTTCTTTTGGATAATCTAATTGGTAATTTTCAGAACGTTTACAAATTTCACAAATAGCATTTCTCAAATTTAATGCTTGCTCATTATTAATGTGTTCATAAGCATTACTTACTCTTCTAATTCCATTATTTATTTCATCTCTTCTTTTTTTGTAAGTAATAGTAGGAATTGTTTGATGACTATTTCTAAGTTGTTCCATAGCTAATTGTCCTGCTTCAATAAGCTCATTAAATTGTTTTTCTATATCTTCTAATGTTAATCCTTCATTTGGATAGTCTTCATATTTTTCGTATCCCATTTTTACAAAATAATCACTTGTTTTGTTTCTATTATTTTTTAAGTCAATTAATTGAATACTTCTAGTATTTTTTTTATACTGTCTTGGCTTTTTATTAGGCTTTTTAAATTTTCTTATTAATTTTTTTAATCCCATTTTATCACTTTCCTTTTTTAGTATTACCTTTATATTTTACCATATTTTTTCAAAAAATGCAAAAAACTTAGGCAATCACTCAGAAAATTTTTAAGCAATTGCCATGCAAAAAACTACAAATTAATTTGCTTTGTAGTAAACTAATTTCTAGTTTTTTACTTAATATTAAATTACTTTTCATGCTACTTCTTTATTAGTCTGTCAAATTTACCTTAGCAAATTTGTATAGAATGAGTTTTTGTTGTATAGCAAAATCTTTGATTTTCATATACAATAAATAAGATTCTTGATAATAAAAAAAATCTAGCAACAACCTATCTTCCCAGTAGGGTAACCCACAAGTATTTTCGGCACATTTAGGCTTGACTTCTGTGTTCGGGATGGGAACAGGTATTACCCTAAATGTAATCATCACTAGAAAATTATTATGCACTTATTTATAAGCACACTCAAAAATACATAGATGAATTTTAGGTTATTGTTTTAGGTTCTTTTC
>CAOKGO010000027.1 GCA_948468045.1 uncultured Clostridium sp.
AAAATAAAATAATGTCAAGTTATTTTTAACTTAACATTATTATACTAGGATGGTGTTTGAAGTGAAGATAATTAAACAAGAACTAGAATTTGAGGAATGTCTAAAACAAAGACTAGAATTTATATGTGAGTTTTCTAAAGTTACTCCTACCTCTATCAATGGTAGCATTAGAAAATTAGAGAGAACCAATCTTAAATATATTGAACCACATAGAGTAATTATTAAAAATATTACTTTTTTAGTGTTTAATTACCTAATGATGTATATATTTCTAACTTGACTAAAAAGATTAAATTATCAGAGTTAGAAGATTATTTGAAAAATATATAATTGTAAATAATTGACATTTATTATTTTGTATAATGCTTTTTTTCTCTATGCTTCTTTATTAAATTACCAATTACATTACGACAGTTATTAAATTTTTTCATGTGAAAACCTCCAAAAATCAACAAAAATAGATAAACAAAAAATGAAAGTATAAAATTTTTATTGATTTTATAATAATTTTTATGCCATACTATGTATGGGGAATGTACATACACAAAAATTATAGAAAAACGATGAATAATTTCCAAAAAGTATTGAAAAAATAGTAATAGTTATGTTATAAATAAATAAGATTAAAGGAATAATAAGAGGATTACATAAGATGAAAAAACAAATCTTAACAAAACAAAAAGGAAATAGAGGAATCACACTGATAGCACTCGTTATAACAATAATTGTGTTATTAATATTAGCAGGAATATCAATAGCAACTTTAACAGGAGAAAATGGAGTGTTAACAAAAGCAAACACAGCAAAAGAAAAAACAGAAAGAGCAGATACGATAGAAAGAGCACGAGTTGACATCTTAGGAGCACAAGCAGAGAACAAAAGAGGTGATATTACAAAGAAACAATTTGTGGAAATATTGGGAGAATATTTTGATAGTGTCCCAACAGTAGAAGAACTACCAGAAGATTTAGCAACATTAACATTAACAACAAAAGCAGAATATGGAAGTTATGATATTAAAATATCCGATATATGGAATGGAACATTTGGAGAAGTGGGGACACCTGTAATTCCTACTTTTGATGAAAACACATTTACATTAGGAACCAATGCATCAGATGCTCAAAATACAGATAAATATGGATGGAAAGTGCCAGAATATAAAGTCACAACAGAAGATTTTACAACAGGGGTATGGAGATTATTTTACCAAGATACTAATTATACGTATTTAATAACAGATGAATGTGTTGGAAGTTATAAGCCAAGTGATTATTATACAACAATGAAAAATGGAGAAGAACTTAAATATCAAACAGGGGCAGATGTAAGTACAGTAGGACAAAAATTAAATCCAATGATGAATTCATTATTTACATCAAGCAATCAAAATATTAATATTAGAACAACGGCATGGTTGACTGATACATCAAATACAGGAATGTGGAGTGAGTATAAAAATCAGGATGCCGTATTTGCAATTGGAAGTCCAACAGCAGAATTATTTGTAGCATCTTATAATAACAGAAGTAATAAATCAAATACTATTATACTGGGTTTAAGAATCTATGGTTATACAGAAAATACAGGAAAGAATTGGTTATCAGTTGATGATAATTATGGAATCTACAATAAAAGTACACAATCCTATTGGTGGCTTGCTTCGCCTTATTACAGCAGCGACAGCGTGTTGGGCGTGGCGGCAACAAGTGGCTATTTCGGCAGCAGCAGAGTCGACAACAACTCTATTGCGATTCGCCCCATAGTTTGTATTCCAACATCTGTATTCAATAACAAATATATGTTAGAAAATAAATAACATTTATAAAATGAATTAATAAGCAATAAAATAAAAGATACTAAAAACGCACAAATTACAAAAGTTTTGTGCGTTTTTATATTAATTTTTTCAATTCCTCAAAATCAATATCTAAAACAATGCATAAACCAATTAATTCAAAATCATTGACACTTGTTTTTGCGGTTTCAATTTTATAAAGTTCAAAACGATCAAGTTCAATACCAAGTAATTTTAATTTATGAGACACCTCCATTTTTGTATAATGTTTGTTTCTCTATATTTTTAAAATTACAAATTATGTTACTAAGATATTAACTTTTTTTCATCGCAAAAACCTCCAAAAAATAACAAAAATAGCTAAATAAAAATAAAAGTATAAAAATTTTTAATTTTTTATTGATTTTATAATAATTTTTATGCCATACTATGTATGAGGAATGCACATACACAAAAATTATAGAAAATCAATGAATAATTTCCAAAAAGTATTGAAAAATAGCAATAGTTATGTTATAAAATAAGAGAAAATAGTAACAGGAGGATTACATAAGATGAAAAAACAAATCTTAACAAAACAAAAAGGAAATAGAGGAATCACACTGATAGCACTCGTTATAACAATAATTGTGTTATTAATATTAGCAGGAATATCAATAGCAACTTTAACAGGAGAAAATGGAGTGTTAACAAAAGCCAATACAGCAAAAAGAAATACAGAAAAGGCAAGTGTAGAAGAGCAAGTACAATTAGCAGTGCTTGGAAGTTATGATACAAATGGTAGATTAAACATTGATAAAATAAAAGAAGAGTTAAGAAAAATACAAGGGACAGTAACGATAACAGATACTAATGGAGGATTTCCAATAACTGTAACAGTAGATGAAGAATCCTTTATAATAAATGAAAATGGAAAGGTAGAACCAGTAGGACAAAATCCAACAGTAGATCAAAGTAGTATAAAAATAACATTAAAAGATGGAGGAGAAATACCAAGTGATGGTGTAGAGGAAGGAATAGAATTAAAAATTATATTTACGGCTAGTATGGAAGATGGAACCATTACAAATGTAGCACCTGGAACCTTGCAAAGTGGTCAAATAAGCTATACAACAACAGGAACAGAAAAGGAAGTAACTTTTAAAATAACAGGAAAAGTTGGAAACAATTTCTATGAAGCAACATACAAAGTAGCCTTAAAAGAATATTATAAAAAAACAGAGTTTGAAGCAGAAGATATTAAAAACGCACCAAACACTTTTTATGGAGCAGAGGTAACAGAATATACATGTCCTAGTGATGGTGTATCAAAATGGAGAATCTTTTATGCAGATAGTAGTAATATATATTTAATAGCAGATGATTATATCGATTCTACAAAAGCACCAAATGGACAAGGAGAAAATGTAATCTATAAAAACTCTGATTATAAACTATCATTTAACAATGTATATAAAGATTATACAGGAAGTGAATGGATATTAGGAACACATATGGATGCTAATGGAAAAGTAGTAGAAAACAGTTTAGCCAAAAAATGGTTAAATAAATATTTTAATTATACACTAGATGAGGGCTCAACTTATCCGAATAGAACCAGTACAAATACTAATATAAGAGCAGTAGCCTATATGATGGATACCAAACAATGGAATATATATGCAGGAGAGCAAGCAGAGTACGCAATAGGAGGGCCACCGATAGAGATGTATTGTGAATCATACAATCAAACTCATTTGGCTAGTAATATAAGCTGTGATGAAACAGGAACAAATGGTTACAACTATTCAAATGAAAGTGGATTGTCTAGTGATTGTGATGAAATCTATATGAAACCATATAATTCCAAGGCAACTGCTATGTGGCTTGCGTCTCCTTCTAATGGTCTTGCGGGCGATCTAGTTTATGTGAACTACTACGGCTATTTTGGCAGCTACCTATATAGCCACAATGGTCCAGGGCTGCGTCCGCTAGTTTGTCTAAAATCTGATGTCCAATTAAAGAAAACAGGCGATAGAGTATATGCAATACAATAAGATATATAAGAATAAAAATACAAATGCGACAGGCTTTTTAGGTCTGTCGCATTCAGTTACTTGGAAATATAGGAACAAAAGATATGTCAATAAATAATGTATTGCAAATCTAGCTTTCTATATATAAAGCCTTTGCAATATAAGGAGTTACATCATTAAACTTATACCAACCCGAACTTTTACTATCATTTTCACCACCGATTTGGATTTGAAATATATACCATATTTTCATTATCAGTTGCAAGTAAAACCATATAATGAGAGCTAACTGTCCAACGATTATTGTTAGGCTTATTCCATACACAGATTAAAATAGGTCTATTTGTCTTTAAATGTTCTTGCAATTTTTCTTTAGACAAATGAGTACTATCATAATAAAAATCTGTATTTTTAAGATTAAAAGTGTTAGACAACTCTTTAGAAATTAGCTCATTATCTAAAACAGGATAATATTTTTTTCTAAGTTCTTCTGGTGTATAATTTTTATTATATCCACTTAAAATAGTTGCAATTGCAGTAATTCCACAACCATTTTCTTCCATAGTTCCACCCCAATATTGTTTATTGCTCCAAGAAGAATTACAATTTTGCTTATATTCGATATATGTCTTTTTATTATCTTCAACAGTTGTAAAAGTAGTAAAATAGCCATCTTTATTTTTTACTTTTTCTTGTCCTACTCCAAAATAATTAGTATTTGTTGCTTGTGCAATAGTTTTATATTCAGAAGTAGTAACTTTTGAAGTAAATATATTGTAATTTCTATAAAGGGTACTAAATACATCATATTTAAAACATAAAAACAAGATAAAAACAATTGCTAAAATAATTAATATTTTTTTCTTCATTAAAATATCATCCTTTCTTACATTAATGTTATACATAGTGTTGATGTTATAGGAAAATTTTCGATTTTTCCTATAATAGAACAAAAGTGGCATGATAAAAATTTTATGACCTTTTAGATAACTTTTCATGCCATGTCTTTGTTCGTGTGCCAATTTTACGTTAGTAAAATTGTGTACAATTCTTTATATTATAGGAAGTTCAGAGAACTTTCTTATAATATAAAATTGAAACTAAAAGTTCCTAAATTGATTATACAACAAAAAAAGAAAATAAGTTTTAAGAAACAATTAAATAAATCTTAAAATTTTCTTATGTTATGGAAAAATCTTCGATTTTCCCATAACATCAACACACATATCTTTTGCAAGTTTACAATTACAAAAAAGATATCTTTAAATAACAAAATAGTTGAATTTTAATTATAGTCTTGATATAATATATACATAATTAGAATGAAAGAGAGAAAATATGAAATATTTAGAAGAAAAAGATATTGAAAAAGCAAAAGTAAAAATTTCAGAAAGTAAAATACAATTACAAAAATATGATATGTATTATATAACCATACCTATAAAAGATGGGGAAATTAAGAAAATAAGACTTTTTTGTGAAAAAGGGACAATTCCAGAATTTCAAAGTGATTTATTTAAAACATACAAAAAGAATTATAAAGAAGAGCTAAATTACTTTTTTATTAAAAGGTTATTTGGTAAAAATGGATTAATGTTAAAACAAGTACGAGATGACTATATATATTTGGGTGGGGAATTTTTACAAAATGATAATTATATAGCTAGTAGGCATATGATACAAGAAAATGGAAAAACTGGACAACAAAATTTTGATGATAATTTATTTAAAATAAAAATGCAGGTAGAAGCAGCAGAAGAAAGCCAAAAAGACAATCAAAATACTTTAAAATGTAGCGGAAAACACTATGCTATTAGTGATGTTCATGGAATGTATAGAATATATAAAAATGTAATGAAAAAGATAAAACATAATGACCACTTATATATTCTAGGAGATGTAATAGACAGAGGTAAAGATGGAATAAAAATTATACAAGATATTATGATGAGACAAATTAACCGAAATAGCAATCCACAAATAACATTTTTATTAGGAAATCATGAAATGCAATTTTTAGAAACAGTATTAATAATGGAAAACCATGGATTATGTGAGGAAGATTTAATAAATATAATACAACGAAAAAAAATAAAAGAACAAATCGAAGAATATAATTTATTAAATAATGATATATATCAAGAAGAATTAAAAATATGTGAAGAAAAATTTGAAAAGTATGATAAAAAATATCAAGAACTAATAGATGTCAAAAAAGTAAATGAAAAAAATTTGCATTATATAGGGATATGGCTAACTGAAAACAGAGGAAATACAACAATTTTTGATTTTCTTAAATTAGACAAAACAGAACAAAATAATATATATGAATTTTTATGCAATTCATATGTAGTATTACCACAACAAATAAACAATAAAGATTATTTACTTGTTCATGCGATTCCACCAAAAAATCCCAATATGATACAAATAATGAAAGAAACAGGAAAAGGATATAGATAT
Organism: uncultured Clostridium sp.; assembly: GCA_948468045.1. Taxonomy (GTDB): domain Bacteria; phylum Bacillota; class Clostridia; order TANB77; family CAG-508; genus CAG-269. Next base: position 6,277 of record CAOKGO010000027.1, read on the forward strand.
TCAGAATTATCAAGAGAAGAATATGGATATATGTTACAAGAAAAAGAAGAAACTAGCACTTATGAGCAAAGCAAGAATTGTGGATTTACAACAATATGTGGACATGTGCCAAAATGTGGAGATATTGTAAGAAATAATGAAAAAGCTTATGTTAGAATAGATGCAGGATGTGGTCAAAATACACAAGAATCAAAATTGGCATTATATTGTTTAGAAGATGATAGTGTAGAATATATATATGAAAAAGAGGTAGAACGAGATTATTTAGATAAATAATTAGTATAAAACAAATAGAATATTAATACATTAGAACAAAAGAGGCATGATTAAAATTTTATACCTTTTAGATTACTCTTCATGCCTCGTCTTTGTTCGCTCGCGAAAATTGCAAAGCAATTTTCGTGAAACGTTTTATATTATAGGAAGTTCAGAGAACTTTCATATAATATAAAAAAGAATATGTTAAGAAATAATTTATGAATAAAAGAACGAAAGGATCCACTTCAATTGAGGTGGGTTTTTCTATAACTTAAATTTTTAAAATTATTGCAAAAAAACAAAACTTGTGATATAAAATACATAGGAAAACTATAAGCTAGAAAAAGAGGTGAAAAAATGATAAAAGCCTATGCAAAAAGTGATATAGGGAAGTTAAGAGAAAACAATCAAGACTACTACTATATATCAAATTCGTTAGATGAAGTGCAATTATACATATTAGCAGATGGTATGGGAGGCTACAATGGTGGTGAAATTGCAAGCAAGCTAGCAGTACAAACAGCCAAAAGCTATATTGAAAATAATTTTAAAGACATTGAAAAAGATAGAGATAGTATCATTCAATTAGTTGCTAGCAGTATGGAATATGCAAATATGGTAGTATACGAAAAATCAAAAGAAAGCAAAGAATTAGAAGGAATGGGTACTACTTTAGAAATTTGTTTAATATATAATAATAGGGCATTTATTGGACATGTAGGAGATAGTAGAATTTATAGAATCCGAAAAGAATTTATGAGGAAACTAACACAAGACCACAGTTATGTTCAAAAATTAGTAAAAGATGGAACAATAACCCAAGAAGAAGCAGTACATCATCCACAAAAAAATATGCTAATGAAAGCATTAGGCTGTAATGCATTTGTAGAGCCAGATGTTATGGCAAAAGGATTCCTAAAAGAGGACATTTTAGTAATGTGTTCAGATGGACTAACAAACTTAGTATCACAAGAAGAAATTTTTAAATTAGCAAAAAAAGATATAGAACAAGCACCAAAAGATTTAATTGAAATAGCAAACAAAAATGGTGGATATGACAACATAACAGTTGTTATCATTAAAAATATATAGATAAAGCCTTTAAAGGAAAGGATGAAAATAATTATGAATTTAGAAGGAAAGCTATTAGGAAATCGATATGAGATAGTAGAAAAAATAGGTAATGGCGGGATGTCTACGGTTTATAAAGCAACCGATAAAGTTTTAAAAAGATATGTAGCAGTTAAAATATTAAGAGATGAATTTACAACTGATGAAGAATTTGTAAAAAGATTTGAAGCAGAAGCACAATCAGCAGCAAGATTAACACATGCTAATATTGTTTCAATTTATGATGTAGGAGTAGATGGAAATCTTCATTACATAGTAATGGAGTTAATTCAAGGAAAAACATTAAAAGAAATTATTATAGAAGAAAGAGGACCACTGCCTTGGAAATGGTCTGTAAATGTTGCAGTGCAAATTGCTTCTGCTTTAGAAGCAGCCCATAAAAACAATATTGTACATAGAGATATAAAACCACATAATATTATAATTACAGAAGACGGAATAGCTAAAGTAACAGACTTTGGGATTGCAAAAGCAGTGTCAAATTCAACAATTACAGCATTTGGAACTACAATTGGTTCAGTACATTATTTCTCACCAGAACATGCAAGAGGTGGGTTTACAGATGCAAAATCAGACTTATACTCTTTAGGTGTTGTAATGTATGAAATGGTAACAGGAAGAGTACCATTTGATGCAGATACACCAGTATCAGTTGCATTAAAACATATGCAAGAAGAACCAGAAGAACCAATTGATATAAACCCAAGTGTTCCAACAGCTATTAATAAAATAATTATGAAAGCACTACAAAAAGACACTACCTTAAGATACCAATCATCAACAGAAATGCTAAGAGATTTAAAAAAATCTCTTAAAAATCCAGATGGAGACTTTGTACAAGAATTAGAATATGACAAAACAGCTAGAACACAAAAAATCAATATGGATATGTATGGAGAAATAGAAGAAACAACAAATAATAACAAGAAAAGGAAACAAGAAGGAAAATTCAAACAATTTATTAAAAACCATAAAGTACTAAGCATTTTTGTTGGACTAATATTATTATTTAGTTTAAGCTTAGGAGGAACATTAGCAGTATTAAATGCAACAAATCCACCAGAAGTTGCTATGCCAAACGTAGTTGGAAAATCTAAAGAAGAAGCACAAAAAGAAATAGAAGCAGCAAAATTGCAATTTGAAGTTGAAAAAGAAGAATATAATAAAGAAGTAGAAGAGGGACATGTAATTTCCCAAAAACCTACATATATGGAAAGATTTAACAAAGTAAAAGAAGGAAGCATAGTAAGTGTAATAATTAGTAAAGGTAAAGAAAAGGCAACTGTACCAAATGTAAAAGGAAAAGAAAAAGAAGAAGCAATAAAACTAATTGAAGATGCCAAATTAAAAGCAGAAGTTGTAGAAGAAACAAGCAAAACAGTAAAAGAGGGATTTATAATTAGTCAAGAAACAGAGCCAGACACAGAGGTATTTGCAGGAGATAGCGTAATTATTCATGTAAGCACAGGAACAGGAATAAAGCAAATTTCAGTAGTTAGTGTAATTGGTCAATCAGAAGCAAATGCTAAGAAAACATTAGGAGATTTAGGTTTAAAAGTAAATGTAGCCTATGATGAAGATACATCAAAAGACAATGGAGTTGTATTAAAACAAAGTTTAGAAGCTGGAAAAGTGGTAGATGAGGGAACATCTATTACAATTACAGTTAATAAATTGGCAGAAATGAAATCTGGAACAGTAAGTGTAAACTTAAAATCACTTCTAAAATATACCCCAGAAAAAGATGAAGATGGAAAAGAAATAGTAGAAAAGGCAAAAGTAAGAATTACAGTAGGTGAAGATACAATATATAACCAACAAGATGCTAAAACCAAAACAGATATTACATCAAACTTTAATGCAAAGGGAACAGTAACTATTAAAGTATATGTAGACGATATTTTAAAAGGAACAAAAGAAATTAATATGAATAATACAACAAATTGTACTTTTGAATAAAAATGTTTAAAATAAGGAAATTAAAATGAAATTTGGATTAACACAAGAAACCTATAATTTAATAAAAGAAGTAATAAAAAATAATCCCAAATACAAATTCAAAATATTTGGTTCAAGAGCAAAAGGAACATACAAAAAAACTTCAGATATAGATATAGCAGTATTTGAAAATGTAAGTAAAGAAGATAAATTCAAAATAGAAAATGAATTAGATAAATTGAACATTATCTACAAAATTGATTTAGTTTTTGTAAATAAAAACACAAAAGTAGAACTATTAAAGTCAATAAAATTGGAAGGAGAGGACTTTTAGTGAAAAGATTTGAAGAAAGAAGAACAGATTTAACAAAAGCAACAAATAAATTACATGAAGCTTTAAAACAAGAAGAAACAGAATTACATGTAGATGGTGTATTACATAGATTTGAATTTACTTTTGAGTTAGCTTGGAAAACAATGAAAGATTATTTAGAATATCAAGGAATTATAGAAAAAATAGGAAGTCCAAGAGAAGTTATAAAAGAGGCTTTTTCGGCAGGGTTAATAGAAGATGGAGAAGTATGGATAAAAATGATGCTTTCAAGAAACAATTTATCACATTTGTATGATGAAGAAACATCAAGAGAAATATATGATAATATAAAAGACAGCTATATAATTGAAATTGAAAAACTAATACAACAGTTAAATAAATAGAAAAGGTTGGAAATTATTTTCCAACCAAATTTATCTATTTAAGGAGGGATTATGCAAGGAATAATCATAGAAAACATTGCAAACTTATACCAAATATCAAAATTAGAAAATAAAGAAGAAATCTATGAAGCAACTGCTAGAGGTAAATTTAAAAAAGAAGAAATATCACCAGTTGTTGGAGATTTAGTAGAAATAGACATAATAGATAAAGAAAACAAAAAAGCAGTAATAAACAAAATAGAAGAAAGAAAAGTCTATGTAAAAAGACCAAAACTTGCCAACATAACACAAATAGTTTTTGTTATTTCAAGTCAAAGTCCAAAGCCAGACTTATTAATGCTAGACAAGCAGTTAGCATTTGCAAATTTTTTAGGAATTAAAGCACTAATAGTATTAAACAAAACAGATTTAGACAAAAAAACAGAATTCAAAGAAATAAAAAACATATATGAAAAAATAGGCTATGTAGTAATAGAAACAGATGCCAAAAATCAAAAAGGAATAGAAGATCTAAAAAAACAATTAAAAGATAACATCAATGCATTTTCTGGAAACTCAGGAGTAGGAAAATCAACATTAATAAATGGAATTTTTAACCAAGACATTACATTAGAGGGAGAAATCAGCAAAAGAAATCAAAGGGGAAAAAACACAACAACAGCAATCAAATTATACTTAATAGATAAAAACACTTATATAGCAGACACGCCAGGATTTTCAACATTTTCAATTGAAGAAATCGAAAGTCAAAATTTAGCAAACTATTTTATAGAATTTAAAAGCAAAATTCAAAACTGCGAATTTGTAGGATGTACACATATAAAAGAAGAAAATTGTGGCATAAAAAAAGCAATAGAACAAGGAGAAATAAGCATAGGCAGATATGAAAGATTTTGTAAAATATATAAACAATTAAAAGAAAGAGAGGAAAAGAAAAAATGGTAGAAGTGTCAACATCTATATTATCCATAAAAGAGGGAGAAGAACAAGAAAGCTTTTTAAAACTAGAAACAGCTAAAACAGACTATTTCCATATTGATGTAATGGATGGAAAATTTGTAGAAAAAAACACTTATAAAAAAATGTTAAACAATAGCTTTTATATAAAAAGGATTTCTAATTTGCCATTAGATGTTCACTTAATGGTAGAAGACATTAAATCAGCAATTGACGATTTTTTAGCAATTGAGCCTAATATAATAACATTTCATGTAGAAGCATGCAAAAACAAACAAGAAGTTCAAGAAATAATAAAATATATAAAAGATAATAATTGCAAAGTTGGAATTGCAGTAAAACCAAATACAAAAATCGAAGAAATATACGAATTCTTGCCATTTATACATATGTGTCTAATAATGACAGTAGAACCAGGAAAAGGTGGACAAGCTTTTATGACAGATATGCTAGAAAAAATAGAAACATTAAAAAAGCATTTGACAGAACAAAACCTAGAAGTAGATATAGAAGTAGATGGTGGTATAAACCTGGCAACTGCACCAAAAGTAAAAAAGACAGGTGCAAATATATTAGTTAGTGGAACAGCAATTGTACTTGCAAAAGATTTTAAAGCAATAATAGATGAATTAAAAAAGTAGGATTTGGGGACGGCCCCCAAATCCTATTCTGTTTCAAGTTTTTTATCTTTTAAAACTATACTAGAAACTATAATTCCAAGTCCTAGAAGAACAGCTACAATTTCTATAATTGAACCAACATAAGGAATTAAACCAATTGCCCATAAAATGATAGAAGAGACAACTAACATTCCTAAAGTTCCAATAGTTTTTTGAATTTTTAATTTATCACAAACAATATAGTTTACTGTAATTACAAATATAGATGTACCAATAGCTATTAAAATGATTAATGCCATAATTAACAATAAAGTCAATGTTGAAGTAATATTTAAAAGTAAGAAGATTACAGATAATATAATCGCAACTATTGGTGTTAAAATTCCAAATCCAATTACAGGTAAAACTTTTTTGCTAGTTAATAAAGCTGGACTATTTTTTAAGAACTTAGGTGCAAGCCATAAGCATATTAACCAAATAGCAATAACAGTAACTATAAAAGTGGCTAAAGAAATAATATTATCTTGAATACTGCCACTAGTATTTGAAATGATTTCTTTTTCAAAATTTGTTTCTCCTGAAACTACACCTTCTGGAATAGAAATTTCTTCTTTAGAAGAATAATTTAAGTTTCCATTAATAATTCCATGTTTTGAATTTCCATCAGTACCTTGCACAAAATTCAAATAATTACAGTCTATATAAGCATTTCTTCCAATTGTACCTAAAATACTAACAGAATTACTACCAATTCTAACATCTCTGTAAACATATCCATTTATTGTAGTTGTTTCAGAGGCAGAATATAGGTCATAAACTACACCATTTACAGTTACATCTTTTGAAAAAGTGAATAAATTGCTAAATACATAACCTTGTTCAGCAATTGTTACAGAATTTGCACAAATAAAAGCGTCACCACCAATTTGTGCATTAATTGTTACATGATTTGCGAAAACAAATAAGTTTCCATCAACAATGTAATCAATTGTAACATTATCACCAGCTAAATAAACATCTGACTTTTTCATATTTTCATCTGCAATAGTACCAGTTTCAGAACTACCATTAGGTTGAACTACTGAAGAATCAGCTGGTTCTCCAGGATTCTCATTTATTGGCATAATTGTACTATCTGGGTTTGCTTGAGCATCTGTTGTAGGTTCATCTTCTGCTCTTACTAAAGGAACTGTAAGAGCTAAAATAATTACAGTTAAAATGGTAATTATTGTAAATTTGTTTTTTAACATAAAAAATCCCTCCTAAAAATTTATATAATATGTAAAAAATATATATCTTTATTTCAATTTTGTCAATGAATTTTTGTAAGTTTTACAAAATTCATTAACTACACAGGCTTCACATTTTGGGTGACGTGCAATACAGGTATTCCTACCATGCCATACAAAAAGATGATTAATATCTTTTAAATATTCTTTTGGAAATAATTTAATTAAATCTTGTTCAATTTTCTCAGGTTCTTTTTCTTTAGACAAACCAATCAAATTAGAAATTCTTTTTGCATGTGTATCAACTGCAACACCCTCAGCAATATCAAAAACTTCTAATAAAATAACATTTGCACTTTTTCTGCCAACACCTGCTAAACTTGTCAATTCTTCCATAGTATGTGGTACTTCACCACCAAAATTTTCTAAAACTTGCTTTGCACATAATTTAATGTTTTTAGCTTTATTTTTATAAAAACCACATGGGTGAATAATATTTTCTAATTCATTAATATCAATATTTGCAAAATCTTCAATAGTTTTACAACGTGAAAAAAGAGTAGGAGTTGTTAAATTTACTCTTTCATCTGTACATTGTGCAGATAACATTACAGCTACAACTAATTCAAAAGGTGTGGTAAAATCTAAACTACAAGTAGCATCAGAATACCTCTTTTTAAGTAAATTGATAAAAGTAATAACATCTTGCTTTTTCATATAAATTCCCCCTTTTAAGTACCATTTTACAAGAAAAATGACAAATAGTCAAACCTAAATAACATGTATAATACTTATAATACTAAAAGATATAACTAAAATTGTATTTTACATAAAAGGAACATATAACGAAAAAAAATAATATAATATACAAAAACAAATGGAGGTAATAATATTTATGATGAAATTATTTAGAAAGACATTAGCAATATGTTTAATTGGATTAGGATTAGGAATTTTACTAGTGTTATTACTTCCAATAACAGGTTGGTTATTTATAATTGGTGTTGTAGTAATATGTGTAGGATTTATGTGGCTAGCTTGTTAGAGTGTATATAAGGAGGGAATACATATGACAGTAGTAGTAAAAAAAGTGCCTAAATTCCTAAGAGGATTTGTAAAATTAATATTTGGAATTAAAGACTAAACAAAAGAGGCGTGATTGAAAATGTTGTAAAAATTTTTAATCACGTCTTTTATTGTGAAAATATGTTGACAATAATTTATAGTATTGATAAAATAATCAAAAATTTTAAAAACAAGGTATTTATAACTAGAATTGTAAATTATAAAGGGGAAGATAAATATGGAATTAATAAAAGAAATATATTTTGAAAATGATGTAAAATGCAACAATTATAAAATAAGAAAAGCAGCAAGAAGTATAGCTTTCAACACAGATGGAAAAATACCATTATTAAATGTTTCCAAAAATAATTATCATAAACTAGCTGGTGGAGGAATTGAAGAGGGAGAAGATATAATTAAAGCTTTAGAAAGAGAAATGCTAGAAGAAGTTGGAGCTAATATTGGAGAATTAGAGGAAATAGGAGTTATTATTGAATATAGAAATAAATTTGAATTATTACAATTTTCTTATTATTATAAATCTAAAGTAATAGGAAAATTAACTGAAACTGCATTTACAGAAAAAGAAAAAAATAATGGATTTATATTGGAATGGAAAACATTAGATGAAGCAATTGAATTGTTAAAAAATGATAAGCCAATAGATTATGAGGGACAGTTTATTGTAAAAAGAGATTTGAAATTTTTAGAATATTTTAAAAAATTTTATATTTAGTTTGTAAAAGGGGCATGATTAATTTTCGATATAACAAAAAAAGAGCTTTTTTAGGCTCTTTTTACTTTACTATCTTTTAAACATTTTGCACATACATAAATTCTTTTTGTTTGTCCATTAATAAGAACTTTTACTCTTCTTAAGTTTGGTTTCCATGTACGAGGAGACCTTTTACTTATGTGAGAACGAGTAATACTAAGTTTATTTCCATGACTTGCTGTTTTTTGACAAATTTCACATACTGCCATTCTTAATTGCACCTCCTAAATCTTATAAATAAATTGACTATTAACAAGTTTAACACAAAACAATAAAAAAAACAAGTATTTTTTTGAAAATTATGAAAAATTCCTTGCAAAATAGGAAAAATGTGGTATAATAATTAAGCCATTTAATGAAAAAAGAAAGGATTGAAAAACATGAATTGTAAAGTAGAAAAAACTAACAAGGCAAATGAAGTAAAATTAGAATTAACTATTGAAAGTGAAAAATTTGATGAAGCAATCAAAAAAGTATATTTTAAAAGTGCAAAATACTTCAACATTCCAGGATTTAGAAAAGGGAAAGCACCAATACAAATTGTAGAAAAATATTATGGAAAAGAAATATTTTATGAAGATGCATTTAACGAAGTAGCAGGAGAAGCATTAGAAGAAGCAGTAGAAACAAACAAACTACAAGTTGTAAGCAGACCAAATATCGAAGTAACACAAATCGAAAAAGGTAAAGACCTAATATTTACAGCTATAATGCAAACAAAACCAGAAGTTAAACTTGGAAAATACAAAGGTATAGAAATCAAAAAAATTGAGTATAATGTAACAGACAAAGACATAGACCATGAATTAGAACATATGCAAGAACATAACTCAAGACTAATAACAATTGAAGACAGACCAGTAGAAAAAGGAGACATCACAACTATTGACTTTGAAGGTTTTGTAGATGGAAAAGCATTTGATGGTGGTAAAGCTCAAGGTCATGAACTAGAAATTGGAAGCAACACATTTATACCAGGTTTTGAAGACCAAGTAATTGGAATGAAAATCGATGAAGAAAAAGACATTAAAGTAAAATTTCCAGATGAATATTTTTCAAAAGAATTAGCAGGAAAAGATGCAACTTTCAAAGTAAAAGTTCATGAAATAAAGAAAAAAGAATTACCTAAATTAGATGACGAATTTGCAAAAGATGTTAGTGAATTTGACACATTAAAAGAATTAAAAGAAGACATCAAAGCAAAGAAACAAAAACAAAATGACGAAAAAGCAAAATATGAAACACAAGATGCAATAATAGAAGCAGTCTGCAAAAATATGGAAGTAGAAATTCCATCTGGTATGATAGAAACAGAAACAGAGAACATGTTAAAAGAAGTTGAACAAAGACTATCTTATCAAGGATTAAAATTAGACCAATATCTTCAAATGATGGGTAAAACAAAAGAAGAAATGGAAAAAGAATATGAGCCACAAGCAATAGATGCAATCAAATCAAGGCTTGCAATTGAGGCAATTATTAAAGAAGAAAAAATTGAAGCAACAGACAAAGAAGTAGAAGAAAAATTAAATGAAATGGCAAAAAATTATGGAAAAGAAAATGACGAACAATTCTTAAAAAATGAAAACGTCAAAAAATACTTAAAAGAAGCTTTAGCAAATGAAAAAACAATTGACTTCTTAGTAGAAAATGCAAAATTCAAAAAAGAAAAGGAGTCAAAGAAATAAGGAGGAAAATATGTTAGAAAGAAATAGTTTAGTACCTTATGTAATAGAACAAACAAGTAAAGGAGAAAGGTCATATGATATTTTCTCAAGATTATTAAAAGACAGAATTATATTTTTAGGAGAAGATGTAAATCCAACAACATCTAGTCTAATAATAGCACAATTATTATTCTTAGAATCAGAAGACCCAGATAAAGACATCAACTTATATATCAATTCACCAGGTGGTTCAATTACAGATGGAATGGGAATTATTGACACAATGAACTATATAAAATGTCCAGTATCAACAATATGTGTAGGAATGGCTGCAAGTATGGGAGCAGCATTACTTTCTGCTGGAGAAAAAGGAAAAAGATTTGCAACACCAAATGCAGAAATTCTAATACATCAACCATTAATTGGTGGTGGAGGAATCTCAGGTCAAGCAACTGAAGTAAAAATCCATGCAGACCACTTAGTAAAAACAAGAGAAAAATTGAATCAATTTTTAAGTGATAGAACAGGTCAAAGTATAGAAACAATCCAAAAAGACACAGAAAGAGACAATTACATGACAGCTGAAGAAGCTTTAAAATATGGGTTGATTGATGGTATTATGGACAAAAGAAAATAGTGGTTGAAAAATAATTACAATTTTGGCATTGCACAGTGGCGAACTTCATTTGAAATTTAATCAACGAACAACTCGTACGCCTCATAAATTTCAAATTTGTTTTCCTAGCCAAAATTTAATTCTTTTCCAACCAAGTCGAACCGTTATAGGGAGGAATGAAAAAAAGTATGGCAAAAAATGATATACCAAAAAGTGTAAGATGCTCTTTTTGTGGTAAAGCCCAAGAAAATGTAAAAAAAATTGTAGCAGGACCAGGTGTTTATATTTGTGATGAATGTGTAGAACTTTGTACAAGCATTATAGAAACAGAATTATATGATGATGAAAAAGCAGGATACACATTAAATGAATTAAACAATGTGCCAAGTCCTAGAGAAATAAAACAAATATTAGATGAATATGTAGTTGGGCAAGAAGAAGCTAAAAAGACTTTATCAGTAGCAGTATATAACCATTATAAAAGAATTGCACATGAAGAAAATGCATCTAAAGACGATGTAGAAATTCAAAAAAGCAACATATTGCTTTTGGGACCAACAGGTTGTGGAAAAACTTTACTTGCAAGAACATTAGCAAAAATATTAAATGTACCATTTGCAATAGCAGATGCAACCACACTAACAGAAGCAGGGTATGTTGGAGAAGATGTTGAAAACATCTTATTAAAACTTATTCAAGCAGCAGATGGAGATGTTCAAAAAGCAGAAAAAGGAATTATTTATATAGATGAAATTGACAAAATAACAAGAAAATCAGAAAATCCATCTATTACGAGAGATGTAAGTGGAGAAGGTGTGCAACAAGCATTACTTAAAATAATTGAGGGAACAGTAGCATCAGTTCCACCACAAGGAGGAAGAAAACATCCGAACCAAGAGTTAATACAAATTAACACAGAAAACATATTAATTATATGTGGAGGTGCTTTTGAAGGATTAGAAGACATTATAAAAGACAGAACAGGAGAAAAGGCAATTGGATTTGGAAGTCAAATAAAAAGCAAAAAAGAATTAAAACAATATGAAATATTTCAAGAATTATTACCACAGGATTTATTAAAATTCGGTTTAATTCCAGAATTTATAGGAAGGTTACCAATTATAGCAACTTTAAAAGAATTAGATGAACAAGCTTTAATAAAAATACTAATTGAACCTAAAAATGCTTTAGTTAAACAATATCAAAAATTATTCCAAATAGATGATGTTGAACTAATTTTTGAACAAGAAGCAATTGAAGCAATTGTAAAAAAAGCAATTGAAAGAAAAACAGGAGCAAGAGGGTTACGTTCTATAATAGAAGAAATAATGAGAGACATCATGTATGAAATTCCTTCAAACCCAAATATCGAAAAATGTACTATAACAAAGGAAACTGTATTATATAAAGCAGAACCAAAAGTTATTATAAATGAGGAAAAAACAGTTCGAAAATCGATTATAAAAAAGAAAAGGCAAATGCCAGAAAATAGAGATAAAAAAGAAACAGCATAAAACTGTTTCTTTTTAGCATATAAATAACTAAAGGAGGAATTCAAAATGGAGTATAATAGACAAGCAGTTATAGAATATGCAAAAAAGTGGGCATTTCTACGAAATCCAAAGTACTACAATTTTGATAATGTAGGGGGAGACTGCACAAGTTTTGTGTCACAATGCATATATAGTGGTAGTAAAAAAATGAATTATAGCAAAAATTTAGGATGGTACTATATAAATGGAAATAACAAATCACCATCTTGGAGTGGTGTAGAATATTTATATCAATTTTTAGTAAAAAACAAAGGAATTGGTCCACAAGCAGAAGAAACAACACAAAATAAAATAGAATTAGGAGACATAGCACAATTATCTTTTAATGGAACTCAATTTGGTCATACATTAGTAATTGTAAAAATTGAAAACAAATTTACATTAAACGGAATAAAAATTGCTTCACACACTTTTGACAGTTTCGAAAAGCCAATTTCAGAATATGAATTTAAAAAAATAAGGTGGATTCATATAAATAAAGTCAGCACAAATTAGAGTTTAAATAGTAAAAACAAAATTGGTAGTTAAGAGAAAATTAATATTTTCTCTATTTTTTATTCATTAAATTTGTGTTATAATATAAAAGATAAAAGGGAAAAAGATGAAAAATAATTACAACTTTGCATTATCATATTGCATTTAAAATTTAATTCTTTTCCAACTAAATTTGCAAATTAAGAAAGAATGTGATTAAAAATGTATAATATTTTAGTTGTTGATGATGATAAAGAAATTGTTGGAGCAATTGAAATTTATTTAAAAAAAGAAGGATATAATATTTTAAAAGCATACAATGGAAATCAAGCATTAGAAAAAGTAAAAGAAAATGAAATACATCTTATTATATTAGACATCATGATGCCAGAAAAAGACGGAATAGAAACATTAGAGGAAATAAGAAAGGACAAAAGCATACCAGTAATTTTATTATCTGCCAAATCAGAAGATTATGACAAAATTGGTGGATTAAACTCTGGTGCAGATGACTATATAACAAAACCATTCAATCCATTAGAGTTAATTGCAAGAGTTAATTCAAACCTAAGAAGATATGTAAGTTTACGGTTCATTAGAAAATAAAGATAGCCAAAAAACATATAAAACTGGGGAATTAATAATAAATGATGAAACAAAAAAAGTAATAGTAGAAGGAAAAGAAGTTAAATTAACAGCAACAGAATATAATATCCTAAAATTTCTACTAGAAAACAAAGGAAAAGTATATTCAATTCCAGAAATCTATGAAAATGTATGGAAAGAAGAAGGATTTGGAGCAGAAAACATAATAGCAGTTCATATAAGACACATAAGAGAAAAAATTGAAATAAATCCTAAAGACCCTAAATATTTAAAAGTAATATGGGGAGTTGGTTATAAAATAGAAAATGATTTTGGAGACGAAGGAGGAAATCATCAATTAGAGTAAAAATTATAATTGGAGGTAAAAATGGAAAAAACAAGAAATTCAGCACTACTAAAAATAACATGTTATATTATAACACCAATAATATTTGCAACATTTATACTTAGTATATTGCATATGGCCTTTTTAAACGAATTTGCAAATGAAAAAGAAACAAAATATGTACAAACAGAAAGTTTTGCAAATAACTATCTAAATGTTATAATTAACAAAGTAACATATTATTGCCAAAATGATAATTTTATAGAGTTAGAAGACGAAAAAGGAAATATCTATTACTATACAAATGAACAAAACACATATAACTATTATAATGGAATAGGAACATACATAGATTACGTAATTATAGAAAAAGAAACAGGAAAAATGTTTACAAACATAAAAAGTAGTGATTACCAAAAAACAAAAGATGATATGAAAAATCATGAGATATATTGGAATTTTGCAGATGAAAAAATAGATACAAATTTAGAATATATAAATCAAACAAATATAAAATACAACTACAATTATAGTTATTACAGTAAAATGACATCAATATATTCAAAACATGGTACAGTAACTGAAAACAATTTTAAAGATTATGAGGTATATAGTTGTTACAATGAAGAGAAAACCAAACAACCAACAAGATTTACTATTTCAAAAAATTTTTACGACAATATGCTACAAAATAGAGAATATCCAATATACAATTGTTTAATCAGTATAGTTGTACTAATTGCAATCATTGCATATTTACTATGGTCAATTGGACACAAAAAAGGAAAAGAAGGAATATATTTGAATGCTTTAGACAAAATACCTTATGAAATTGTTAGTATAGTAAGTATTTGGATTATCTGTATAATGATAGAAATTCTTGCAAATATAGGTGACTTCAGCTTTAGTTACATGTTTATAACTACTCTCATTATAACATATGTAATTTCATACATTGCATTTTGTATATTATGTGTTACAACAATAAAAAGACTCAAAGCAAAACAGTTTATAAAAAGTTTCTTAACTTATAAAATAATAAATTGGTTATGCCAAAAAGCAAAAAAGATAATACATGAAATAAATTCAAAAACAGTATCATCAAAAAAAATCTTTTGGTATTATTGGGGATTTATAATAATTAGTGTAATACTAGGAACATTAATATCAACAGTAATAACAATAATCTTACTAATTGCATTTTGGATTTGGACATTTTATAAAATAAAAAAATATAATAGACAACAAGATGAAATAAAACAAGCATTAGAAAAAATATATCAAGGAAAAACAGACATATACATAGATATTGAAGAATTGGAGGGAACATTAAAACAAATGGCAATCTATGTAAATGACATTGCAGGAGGATTTTCTAATGCAATAGAAGAAAGCCTACAATCTGAAAGACTAAAAACAGAATTAATAACAAATGTATCACATGACATAAAAACCCCACTAACATCAATTATAAACTACGTTGATTTACTAAAAAAGGAAGACATAAAAAACGAAAAAGTACAAGAATATATTAAAATTTTAGATCAAAAATCACAAAGACTAAAAAAACTTACAGAAGACCTAGTAGAAGCGTCTAAAGTATCTTCTGGCAATGTAAAACTAAATATAGAAGAAATAAACCTAAAAGAATTAATAAACCAAAGTATAGGAGAATTTAGAGACAAATTTGAAGAAAAAAATTTAAAAATAGAAACCAATATACCAAATGAGCCAATAAAAATAAAAGCAGACAACAGATATATGTTTAGAGTAATAGAAAACTTATTTAGCAACATAACCAAATATGCACAAGAAAATTCAAGAGTATATATTGACATGAAAAACGAAAAAAATCACATAGAAATCAGTATAAAAAACATATCAAAAGACAAACTAAATATAAGTAGTGATGAACTTATGCAAAGATTTGTAAGAGGTGATAAATCAAGATACACAGAAGGAAGTGGATTAGGTCTATCAATAGCCAAAAGCCTAGTAGAATTACAAGGAGGGGAATTTGAAATAATAATTGATGGAGACCTATTTAAAGTACTTATGCAGTGGTGATGTCGCGTTGGGGACGTTTCTTTTGGGACATTTTTATGTAAAGCTTAAAATTTATAGGTTTACAATAGATATGTCACACCGAATATAAAAAATAAAAATAGGAAATA
>CAOKGO010000028.1 GCA_948468045.1 uncultured Clostridium sp.
TATAATTCTTGACAAGGCTTACAAATTGAGTCTCTAAAGTTAATTTGATTTACAATTATTTCGTTACCAACTAAAGCAAGTTCTATATCATCAACATATTTCATTATTAAGTCTGCTTGTTCTGTTCTTGTATAATCTTTCCAAGTTTTAGTTCTTGCTTGATATTCCTTATCTAATTTGAGTTTATTTATAAAATCAATATCTCTTTTTAGTAGAATATCCTTTGGAGTAAATTTAAGTTCTTCTGTGCAGTCAGTAGTTTCTAGTTTGTTTTGTAATTCCTTAATAGAATTTTCTACAATTTTCTTTTCTTCGTTATATTCCTTTAGTTCAAATACTCCATTGATATAGGCTTTTTTTATTCTTTCAAGTTTATTGTTTTGCTCTTTTATTTCTTTTTCTAGTTGTTCCTTTGGCTCATCAAATTTTTGCTTTATCATAGGCAAGAAGAATTGATTTACAACAGAGTCATATTCTACTAATTCACTAATAAATTGATTGAAATAATCGTTTATAACCTTTTCCTTAAATTCAATTTTGCAATCATTACAATAGTAGTAGAAGTAGGCATTACCATTTTTCTTCGTAGTTGCCTTTCCACCTAATATTCTGTTGCATTTTGGACATTTTAACTTCTGTAAATACAAATAAGTTAATGTTCTTTGGTAGCTCCTAGAGTTTTTCTTTTTCTGCACTTGACAGTCTGACCACATTTCTTTTGAAATAATAGGCTCTACTACATCTTCATAATAAGTAGGGTGCTTTGTTCTTTTTCCATGAATAAAATCGCCTTTATATATTTCATTTTCAAGAATAGTTTGTATAGTTGAATCTCGCCAGTTATCTTTTCCTAATACTTTTTCTTCTTTAAATAGATTACTTATTTTTTGATAAGAGTAGCCATTATAATATAAATCAAATATTCTAACTACAATATCTTTAGTAGCATAATCTATTACTAGCCTTTTATCTTCGTGCTTATATCCTAATGGTGCAACGTGGGGAATATGCCCTGATTTTATTGCTCCTGCTAGTCCTACTTTTGTTCTTTCGCTAGTTCTCTCAATTTCATTTTGACTAACACTCATTAAAAGTCTTGAAATCATTTTTCCATTTGCAGTTGTAGTATTTATTTCATCATTAGCACAATCAATATAAGCATTATTTTCGTCTAAAAAAGTTATTAGTTTTTCCCAATCAAATATACTTCTAGTTATTCTATCTAATTTTAGGGCAACAATAGTATTTATTTTTTTAGCCTTTATATCATTTTTTAATCTTTCAAACTCTGGTCTATGATTACCAGTTTTAGCACTTATTCCAGCATCTTCGTAATAATCTACTATCTCATAACCTTTAAATTTGCAAAAAGTTTCTAATCTTTCTCTTTGTTCTGGAAGACTAAAGCCGTTCGCGAGCTTGGTCTTCAGTGGAAACTCTCATATACAATCCACATTTTTTCTTTTCTTCGTTCAATTCTCACTCCTCCTTATAAAACAAAAAGAGACATCAAAGTACAATACGAGTACCGTTGACATCTCTTAAATCCATTTATCATAAACTAAAATACAATAATGCAATATAATATAATTTTTTCAAAGTACTCAATATATATAACTCTTGCCGAGTAAATATAAATTTTTATTGATTATATTATACTACGATTTTGAGAAATGTCAAATATTTACAATTATATATTTTTCAAATATTCTTCTAACTCTGATAACTTAATCTTTTTAGTTAAGTTAGAAATGTAAACATCGTTTGAATAATTAAAAACTAAAAAAGTAATGTTTTTAATAATCACTCTATGTGGCTCAATATATGTAAGATTAGTTCTCTCTAATTTTCTAATACTACCATTGATAAAGGTAGGAGTAACTTTAGAAAACTCACATATAAATTCAAGCCTTTGTTTTAGACATTCCTCAAATTCTAGTTCTTGCTTAATTATCTTCATTTCAAATACCATCCTTTCTTAGATGATTTTAATATTGTTTTTAAGCAACAAAAAAATCAACCAGATTTTATTTTCTGATTGATTTTTGTATCTCTCTGTTCTATAAAAAGTTCGAACAGAAACGTCGTTGGTGCGGATGAAGGGACTCGAACCCCCACGTCGTTGACACTGGTTCCTAAGACCAGCGCGTCTACCAGTTCCGCCACATCCGCATATTTCTTGACAATAGTTATAATAGCATATTTGTGCTTCTATTGTCAAGACATTTTTTATTTTTTTTTTGATTTAGTCTATCATTTTGTGGGCTAGATATTTTTAGTTTTGTTAATATTTTTATTTGCTAATTAAAACAAATTTATCAATAAATTTTAACTCACTAACAACAATATCATTTAGCTTCTGCTAGCAATATAACTTACTAAATCTACTAATTTATTTGAATATCCCCATTCATTATCATACCATGCAACTAATTTTACAAAAGTATCTGTTAGCATAATTCCTGCTGTACTGTCAAATATTGAAGTATGTTCATCTGTTGTAAAATCAGAAGAAACAACTGGGTCTGTTACATATTCTACAATACCTTTCATTTCATTTTCAGATGCCTTTTTCATAGCATTACAGATTTCTTCATAAGTTGTTGGTTTTTCTAAGTTACAAGTTAAATCAACAACAGATACATCAGCTGTTGGAACTCTAAACGCCATTCCTGTTAATTTTCCATTTAAGTTCGGAATAACCTTTCCAACTGCTTTAGCAGCTCCTGTTGAAGATGGTATAATATTACTAGCTGCTGCTCTACCACCTCTCCAATCTTTCTTAGATGCTCCATCCACTGTCTTTTGAGTTGCTGTCATAGCGTGAACTGTTGTCATTAAACCATCTTTAATTCCAAAATTATCATTAATAACCTTTGCTAATGGTGCTAAACAGTTAGTTGTACAAGATGCATTAGAAACAATATTCATACTTGGGTCATATTCTGTATGGTTAACACCCATAACAAACATAGGTGCATCTTTAGATGGTGCACTAATAATTACCTTCTTAGCACCTGCATCAATATGAGCTTGTGCTTTTTCAAGAGTTGTAAATACACCTGAACATTCTAATACATATTCTACCCCTAATTCTCCCCAAGGAATATTTCTTGGTTCCATTTCATTAAATACTTTTATATCTCTTCCATTTACTGTTAAAACATTATCTTTTCCCTCTACTGTACCATCAAATTTTCCATGTACTGAATCATATTTTGTCATGTAAGCCATATAATCTGCTGTTATAAAAGGGTCGTTGATAGCAACCACCTCTATCCCTTCTTTTTTTAGTGCTGCTTGGAAAGACAAATTTCCAATTCTTCCAAATCCATTAATTCCAATTTTTACTGACATAACATTTCCTCCTTTTTTAGATGTTTCGTTTATTTTATTCTCATAAAAAACATCTATCTTTTATAGTATTACCTATATTTTCTTAGGCAATTCCATTCTATACCAAAAAAGAATACTTTGCAAGTACTTTTTTCATTTTTTTGGGCATAATTGGGACAGGCACCGAGTTGCCCTCTTGGGCATAACTGGGACAGGCACTTAGTTGCCCTCTTGGGCATAACTGGGACAGGCACTGAATAGCCCAAAAGACAGTTTTAGGGTAGATTTATCAACATTAAAGCAAACAGAGAGCCCTAATGCTGAAGTGACTCTCCATTATTTACTTATTTTTTTAACTTTTTGTACTACTCTAATACTAACTCCTAATACTCTTGCTATCTGTTTTTGCGACACTCCTTTAATATTTTTTATTTGTGCTATTATTTCATCTCTATCTTTTTTATAATACTTCTGTATTTCTTGGATATTATCAATTCCTATTTTCTCCTTAATAAAATAAATTATTTCCTCATCAGTTAAATTATTTCTCATTTCATATTCGAGTAACTCTACACTATCTTGAAATTTCAAAACTTTTTGGTTGAATTCTAAAAATTCCTTATTGTCTATTTTATTTTCTACAAAAAATATGGAAAGAACTTCATCTTTGTCTACTATACTTTTATTTGATTTAATATCTTCACTTTTAAAATATTCTACATAACTACTCCATTTATATTTGTCCATTTCACAAATTCTAGCTTTTACGGGATTTTGGTGGATATACCTGACTAAATTTAACAAATAATACGAACTTTCAACATTTTTACTTTCAAATCGACTTTCAAATACATGTCCTACACGCTGATATTTTTTATTAAAATAGTTTGCATAGCTAGTTGCCATACTATGAATAATTTGGGATATTTTATCTGTATCATCTTTGATTTCTATATGTATATGATTTGGCATTAGAACATAAGAATATAATTTATAGAAAAAAATCTCTTTCGTTTTCCTAATAATACTTTGAAATTTTAAATAATCTTTCTCATCGAAAAAAATATCTTGTTTGTTAATTCCACGTAGCATACAATGATAGACCTTAGTGTTACTTTTTCTTCTCGGTTGTCTTGGCAATTATCATTAACCTCCTTCCTATTAACATTTATTTTAAATACAGAACAATAGTGGGCTATTTAATATTCTCTAAATTTTGATATGTAGTATTCAGCCTACATTTAATTGTTCGTCTACCAAATTTACTTTAGCAAATTTGTGTGGAATGGTTTTATTGTATATGTAAAATCTCCAGTTTTTCCTATACAATAAAATAAGTATAACACATTTTATTTCATTTGGCTATACTTTTTTACATTTTTTCCCATATTTTTATTTATACACTTTATCCTGTTTTTTACAATCTGCCTCCAAAATTCACTATTGGTACTTCAGTGCCTGTCCCAATTATGCCCAAACTTATCTCCATAATTTTTCTAATACGATTATGAACATTGCATGTGACCAACCTAGACCTAGCACCCAGTTTGGTTTTAATGTTTCGTTATCTATTTGTTCTCCTAAAAAACTATGTTTTCCTGCTGTTTTTATGACAAAGTCAAATGTTTCCTTTGCTTTTTTCTTTTCTCCTGTTTCTAAGTAATATAGTGTCATCCATAAGTTTGCAATTGCCCATGGATTGCCATTTCTATAATTGTCTTGCTCAAAACGTCTATAACCTCCTGTATAGGTTCTTAGTGATAGATTGATTTTTTCCACTGTGTTTACTATTTTCTTTTCTTTTGCTTTGAACATATTAAATGGTGTTACACTTCCTATCATGCTTATATCCATTTTTCCATCTTCTGTATTTCTTAAATAGCAATTTTTTTCTTTGTCATACATATTTGTGTTGATATATTTTTTGATTTCTGTTTGTAATTTTTCTAGTTCTCTTTCATTTTTGATTATCTTTTCTTCTTTTAGTCTATTATTTTCGAAGTCTGATGTGTTATTTCCTAATACCCTGTAAATTCTCATTATGCTTTCAAATGCAGCATAAATACTTGCCAAAGAATATAAATGAATTCCCTCACACATTTCCCAAAGGTCATAGCTTACATGGTATTTATGTTTTTTTTGTTTCTGATTTGCTTCAATTTCTTGTTTAACAATATCTTTGTCATGTTCATCTTCTACTTCTATTTCTAACCAATCTTCTACATATCGTTTCAAGAAGTTTATAGCCTTTTCACACATTTGTAAATTATCTTTTAAAAACTTTTCTGATTTTGTATATTTATAGTGTTCATACACTCCATAAACAACACTAGCTGTCTCATCTACTTGGTATCCCCAACATGGTGCTAATTTTCCATCTGTAAAAAACCTTTGCTCCCACATACCATTTTTGCTTTGAGTTTTCTTACAAAATGTTTTATAAAACTTTTCTGTTTCCTTTTCCATTTTTAAAATGTCCAATGCCTTTGTCATAAACACTGCATCTCTTGTCCAACAATATGCATATCTACCACATTGTGAAAAGTTTTCATCAATTTCTGCTGATGCAATTATTCCACCTGTTTCTGTATTAGTTAAAAGTGGAAATAGCAAAATGCTTCTTTTATAAATGTCATAAATTTTTTCTTCATAGCTATTCTCAGGCTCTTTCAAACCTAATCCATTGTGTGTCTTTACATATTTTCTCCAATATGATTTTGTATCATTATATTCCTTATTTAAGTCAATTTTTTTTACTCTTTCCACTTCTTCTTCCATATCAGATATATTTTTATTTTCCCCAATCACTATGCAAATTTCTAGCATTTTCTTGTCTTGTGGCTTAATTGTTCCTAAATCATAACAAACACTAGTATCTTTTGACATACCAATATAATCTTTATCGTAAATTTCTCCTCTTTTGATATTTTCTCTGCTTCCATTAATTTGATGTTTTGAAATCTCATGCCCTTTTGCAAAAGTCGAAAAGCTAAAATCATGGGCATATTGCAACATCCCTCCATCTATTATCTTGCAGCTAACATGATTATTATAATCTGATAATAATTCTGAATGGATATAAAAACTTGTATCTAAATCAATTTTTCCCTCATTTAAGAAAACATATTTTTTTACTAATACATTTTCCTTTATCATAACATAATCTGTTTGAAGTATTTTTAAATTAAAATAAGTATTTGTAACTTCAGTATTTAGAATATTTGTGTCAGTATCATAATATTGTTTGTATACATTATTAATATCATCATGTAAATAAATCAAGTCAGATTGATTTATTTTCACTCCTGTATGAAAAAAGTCGATATACTGCCTATTATCCTTAGTTGGAAAATAAATTCTTTGCATTTCTCCTTTCTCTGTAAAAGTTGCTAAAATATTCTTATTCCCAATCATTGCTTCATTAAAATACTTATTTTCCATTCTTTTCTCCCTCTTTTGATTTTTTATATTATAGGCTTTATTGCAAGTTCTTCGAACTTTTAGTAACATACCTCAAATTTAATCTGTGCAAAAAAGTTAGTTTGGGCTACTCAGTGCCTGTCCCAGTTATGCCCAAAAGGGCTACTCGGTGCCTGTCCCAATTATGCCCAAAAAGGCTACTCAGTGCCTGTCCCAATTATGCCCAAACTATCCTTCTATTACGTTTAAGATTTGTTTTTCTAGGTCTTTGATTTTTTCGTTGATTCTGAAGATGTCTTCGTCTCTTAATTTGTCATCTTCTATGTCTTGTCTTACATAGTTATCCATGTCTTTGATTTCTTCTTTTAATGTTTCTAAACGATTTATGATTTCTGTTCTTAATGTTTTTGCTTGTGGTTTTTGTATTTTATTTGTTATTTCTATTTTGTCTTCTATTCCATTTATTTCATATGTTTCGCCAAATTCTGGTGTTGTTACTTCAATTCCTGCATCTGTTTGTATTTTTTGTGATAGTGTTTCTTGTGCTTCTTCTTCTCCATGTACTAAGAAGATGTGTTTTGGCTTGTTTATAAAAGAATATATAAAATTCATTAATCCTTCTTGGTCTGCATGTCCTGAATAGCCTTCGATGTATTCTATTCTAGCGTTTACTGCTATTTCTTCTCCAAATATTTTTACTTTTTTTGCACCATTTACAATGCTATGTCCTAAAGTTCCTGGTGCTTGGTATCCTACAAATAGTACTGTTGATTTTGGATTCCATAGGTTGTGTTTTAGGTGATGTTTTATTCTTCCTACTTCACACATTCCACTTGCTGAGATTATAATGCTTGGTGTGTTGTCTTCATTTAGTGCTTTTGATTCGTCTGCTGTTTGTGTGAATTTTAGCCCTGGGAATTCAAGTGGGTTGTCTCCTCTTGTTATTTCTTCTTGTATTTCTCTTTCAAATAGATTTGTGTTTTCTCTAAATACTTCTGTTGCTGATATTGCAAGTGGACTGTCTACATATACATTTGATTTCATTATTGTTCTGTATTTTCTTTGGAATTCTTCATCACTTTTATGTTGGTCTTTCAATTTATTTATTTCATATAATATTTCTTGGGTTCTTCCAACTGCAAAAGATGGTATTACTACACTTCCTTCTTTGTCTAATGTTTCTGATACAATGTCTAAGAAAAGTTCTGCTTTTTCGTCATTTCTTAGGTGTAGTCTGCTTCCATAAGTTGACTCCATAACTAAGTAGTCTGCATTTTCTATCATTGTTGGAGAATCTAATAATGGGATGTCATTATTTCCTAAATCTCCTGTAAATACAGTTTTTGTTTCTTTTCCATCTTCTTTTGTCCATAATTCAATAATACTAGAACCTAACATATGTCCTGCATCATTAAATCTTACATGTATATCTTCTGTAATTTCTATTATTTCGTCATATTGTACTGGTTCAAATATTTCTAAACTTCTTGCAGCTTCTTCTGCTGTGTATAGTGGTGGAATTTCTTTTTCACCTTTTCTTTTTCTTTTTTTGTTTTTCCATTCATTTTCCATTTCTTGAATATGTCCACTGTCTGGTAACATTAATGCACATAAGTCACAGGTTGCTTTATGGGCATAAATTTTATTTTTAAACCCTTCATTGTATAATTTAGGTATTCTTCCAGAATGGTCTATGTGTGCATGTGTTAATAGCATAAAGTCGATTTCTGTTGGATTGAATTCAAATTCTTCTCCATTTTGATTTTCAAGTTCTGCTTTTCCTTGCCACATTCCACAATCTATTAAAAACTTTTTTCCACAGGCTTCTATTAAAAAATTTGAACCTGTTACTGTTTTTGTTGCTCCTAAAAATGTAATTTTCATAAAAAATTCTCCTTTTTTCTAATTATAAATTATGCCTTTTATTAATTATTATTTTATCATACTGTATAAGTCCACAAATAAACAAATTTAATGAGACTGGAGCAACCTACATAGAAAAAATTGTATGTAAATATAATATTTATATAATTATATTTACATTTTTTCTTACTAAATGTTGCAACACATAATGTATACTAAAATAATAAATAAATTACTGAATGCTATATTTTGCTTATTAGTTAAAAATTTTTACTTTTTTATTCGTTTTTACTATCAATTCTTTTTTGTCATCTATATTTCCAATTTCTATTTTTTCTTCAAATATATTTTCATCAAAAAGCCCTACAAAGTAACTATCATTTTCTTTCGTAATTCTTATATACAAGTCTTCTAGATTAATTACCCTAATATAAAATATATTTCTTAAAATTTTATAATTTAATTCTTTATTATTTGAAAAAATATCTATTAATTTTATTTCATGTGCTTTTTCAATTAACATATGTTGTACTTTTTTAATATCATCTAATATTTTACTTACTTGTCCAATAGTTTTTTGATTGTTAAATGGTATCAAACAATAATATCTAAATTCATGAATAAGATTTATTAAATCTTGTTTTGTTTCTATTTTTTCTACTTTAGTTTTATAACAATTTAAAAACTCTTTTTGAAATTCTAAAATTTCACTTGATATTTCATTATCAATTTTTTCTACATCTAATAATTTTAAATATTTCTCTTTTGCTTCCAATTCTTTTTTATATTTAACAAATTTTTGTGGATTTAATAATTTATTTAATTTTTCTAATTTTTTGATTTTTTCTTCTCTTTCTTCTACCATTATTTTTGATAAAATCCTACTACTAAAGATTTTTTCTTGTAGTGGCAAGTCTTTGTTTCTCTTTTCATATTCTTCTTTGAGCATATTTTTATTATTTAAAGTTTCATCAATTTGTTTTATTTCTTTTGTTAGATCTTGTTTTTCTTTTGTAATTTCTTGCACAAACTTTTTGTTATCTTGTATTCGTTCTAATTTTTTTTCTACTTCTTTTTTATTCTTTTCTAGTTTGGCTTTTATTTTAGGATTATATCGAACTGCTAGCAACACAGATATTTTGTTTAAACTTTCTATAATATTTTCTTGTTGTTTTTGTCCATACTTTTCTTCTATTTTATTTTGAAAAGATTCCATATAATCTATTATATATTCCTGATTTTCTATCCATTTATTCATGAATTCATATCCAACTAACATTCTGATATTTTGATAAATTAAATTGTGACAAATACTTTCGATTTCTCTTGGAATTGTATTCCAAGAATAACCATTAAAATCACGCATTGGCTCAACTGTATCAATGTTATTTCCTACATTAATTAAATCAGATAAAGTTATATTTATTACATAATATTTATCTTTAATAATTTTTTCATTTTTATTAATCTTTGCAATGCAGTATAAAAGCTTCCTTTCGATTGGATAGCAAATAATTCTTTTTTTGGTTTTATCTACTTGAAAAGTTTTATCGCCTAAAATTTTACTTTCTATTGAATTTAGTTTAATTACTTTGATTTCTTCACAATTATATTTAATACAATCTATAATATTTTGAATAAACTGCTCTTTATCTTCTACACCTGGTTTAACTTTCTCATAATCTTTGTAAGCTGTTTCTAATTTATATAAAATGCTAAGTAACATACTTTTTGTATTTTCATCAAAGTATTTCTTTTCTAAAACTCTTTCAAGTTCATTATTATAGTCTTTTTTTACAATTTTATTTAAGAATTTATCACTTTTTTTCTTTTGCAAATTATTTCTCCTTTTGATGTATTTGGGGACTTAGGCAAAAAAATATATCATTCTTCACTTGTTCCCATTTTTAATTCATTCCATTTTTCTAATGTCATAAGCACTTCTCTTGGCTTGCTTCCTTGGTAACCTGAAATTACTCCTCTTTCTTCCATTTGGTCAATTATTCTTCCTGCTCTTGCATAACCTACTTTAAATCTTCTTTGGATAAAAGATGTTGAAGCTTGTCCAGTTTCTACAACTGTTTGTATTGCTTCCATTAAAAATGGATCTGTATCATCATCTTCTGAAGCTTCTTGTGCTATTTCTTTATCTGTTTTGTTACTGTTTTCAATTGATTCTAAAATGTCTTCACTATAATTGGCTGTTCCATTAGATTTTACAAAATCTACGATTTTTTCTACTTCTTCATCTGTTACAAATGCTCCTTGTACTCTTGATGGTTTTGGTGCACCAGATGGAAAATATAGCATATCTCCTTTTCCAAGCAATTTTTCTGCTCCTACACTGTCTAAAATTGTCCTTGAGTCAACTTGTGAAGATACTGCAAATGCTATTCTTGATGGTACATTTGCTTTAATTAGTCCAGTGATTACATCAACAGATGGTCTTTGTGTTGCAATTACTAAGTGCATTCCTGCTGCTCTTGCTTTTTGTGCTAAACGACAAATTGCATCTTCTACATCACCTTTTGCTACCATCATTAAGTCTGCTAACTCGTCTACAATAATTACAATTTGTGGTAATTGTCCTACTCCCTCTTCATTTTCAATTGATTTATTATAACCTTTTAAATCCCTTACACCTTTTTCAGCAAATAAATTGTAACGATTATCCATCTCTTGCACTGCCCATGCAAGTGCTCCTGCTGCTTTTCTTGGATCTGTTACAACAGGTATTAGTAAATGTGGTATTCCATTGTATACAGATAATTCTACTACTTTTGGGTCAACCATAACGAATTTTACTTCACTTGGTTTAGCATGATAAATTATACTTGTTATAATTGTATTTATACATACGCTTTTTCCTGAACCTGTTGCTCCTGCAATTAGTATATGAGGCATTTTTCCAATGTCTGCTAATTGTATTTGTCCTGCTGCATCTTTTCCAAGTGCTATTGCTAATTTTGATTCTTCATCTTTAAATTCGTCACTATCTATTACTTCTCTTAGATGTACAGCTTCTCTTTCTTGATTTGGTACTTCAATTCCAACTGCTTGTTTTCCTGGTATTGGTGCTTCAATTCTGATTGTTTCTGCTGCTAAATTTAGAGCAATATCATCAGCTAAATTTGCTATTTTACTAACACGTACACCCTCTGCTGGCTTTAGTTCATATCTTGTAATTGCAGGTCCTACTGAAACATTTTCTACTTTTGCAGATACTCCAAAGCTATGTAATGTTTTTTGTAATTTTGTTGCTGTATCTGTTAGGGCTTTTGCTCCACCTTTTAACGCCCTTTTGCTACCTTTACTCAATATTTCAATTGGTGGATATTCATAATGTTCGTCTTCTACAGTCATTGCATGCTCTAATTGCAACACTGCTTTTTTCTTATCTTCTTTTTGTTCCTCTACATCTTTAAATAAATTGTTTTCAATTACATCTGGTTGCATTTGAGGTTCTTTTTGTGGTTCATCTTCAATTGGTATATCTATTCCAAATTTTTTCTTTTCTAACTTAGACTGTTTTGTTAATGGTTCTAGATCATCTTCACTATGGTCATACTTCTTCAAACCTGATTTTTCTTCATTACTATCCACAAATCTTCCACCAAAATTGATTTTTATTTGATTATCCATTGCTTCTTTTTCTAGTTGTTTTTGTGCTAGTCTTTCTTCTCTTTCTCTTCTTTTTCTTTGTGCAGGTGTTTCTCTTTCTTCTTTTACCTCTTGTTTACGCATTTCTTCTCTATCTTGTCTTCGTTCCTCTTTTCTTTCCTCTGCTTTTTCTAATAAATTATTAATCCATTCTGATAAATTTATTCCAAATGTAAATACTATTAATATAATTGCAATTCCCAAACAAAGAATAACTGCTCCAATATTTCCTAATAACTTAGCAAGTGGTGTTGCTCCGTAAAGCTCCTATTGTTCCTCCACCTTTACTTTGAGAACCTAAAAAATAAGCATCTTTTATTACTTCTGATAATTCTTTATTTGACTGTAATTCTCCAGATGATATTTGAAATACACTAAATACAATAGCTAAGCTGACCAATAGTATTCCATATTGTATCAATTTTGGTGTTAGTTCTTCACTTCCCTCTGAAGCTAATTTGATGGCAATTACAAATATTCCAATTGGTAATATATATTGAACAATTCCTACCATTCCACCTAATATTTCATTTAGTTTTGCTCCTATTACACCAGATTTTGTATAAATTAAAACCGCTAAAAGAATACTTACTATAATTAGTGTAATTACTGCAACATCTGCTTTAGAGGCTCTATTTCTTTTCTTTTTATATCTTTTCTTTTTTGCCATTTTTACACCTTCCTTTAATTTGAGAACTAGGATTTGGGGATGGCCCCATAATCCTAATTTTGTTCTTAAAAAGTAGGATTATGGGGCCGTCCCCAAATCCTAATTTCAAAATAAATTTAAAAAGGAGCAAAAGGAAACGTCCCCAATGTCCCTTTTGTCTCCTTATTTTAATTCTTTTCTACTTGTTTGTATTGTTTTTATTGTATCTTCTAATGAAATTTGCATTAATTTTAAAGCTTCTGTCATATTATTTCCTAGAGTTTCTAATGTGTTGTTTAATATTGCTTCGGTATTTGCTAATAATGTATCTGCATATTCTTTGGTTCCAGCTGATATTTCTCTTGACATTTCATTTGCTGTTTCTATAATTTCTGTTTTTTGATCATATGCTTTTCTAGTTATTTCATGTTCATCTACCATTGCTATTATTCTATTTTCTGCTTCTTTTACAATTCCATCTGCTTCTTTTTTTGCTTCTACTAAAATTCTTTGTCTTTCTTCTTTTACCCATTTAGCTTGTTTTAATTCATCTGGAAGTTTTAATCTGATTTCTTTTATTAAATCCAATATTTGTTCCTTATCTACTACACCTTTTGAAGAAAATGGCAGATTTCTACTCGTTTCTAATAATTCCTCTAATGTTTCTAATAATGTAAATATTTCCATGGTTTACCCCTCTCTTTTTGGTTTTAAGAAGATAAGATGCACTCTTCCATATTTTCTTTCATCTGTAATTTCTACTTCTATATTTTTTAATTGTTCTTTTAATTTTTGTTGTTGGTCTGTTTCAATTACTATTATACTATCTTCACTAATTAATTTTTTGTCTAACATGGTTTTTATAGATTTAATTGCAAAATCTGTTTTATATGGTGGGTCTATAAATGTGATATTTGGTTTTTCTTTTAATTTATTTTTTAATAATTCTTCAAAATCCATTTTGTATACTTCAGTTTGTTCTTTACTATTTGTTTTTTCAATATTTTTTTGAATTATTTGAATAGCTTGTTTTGAATTGTCACAAAGGATTGCTTTTTTTGCTCCTCTGCTTACTGCTTCTATTCCACAAGCACCACTTCCTGAAAATAAATCTAAAAAAATGCTTTCTTGTATTTCAAATTGAAGAATATTAAATAATGATTCTCTTACTCTATCTAATGTTGGTCTTGTACTTTCTCCATCTAAAGTATATAATTTTGTTCCTTTTGCTTTTCCACCTATTATTCTCATATTTTGCCTTTCTTTGATACTATTATTTTATTCTTTTTTTTTATAATGTCAATAGTATTTACACAAATGTAACATACATTTAACAGTTCTGTAATATACCCCCTAGTTTGTAACATATTTCTTCAAAAAAAGATGTATTTTGACTTTATTTCAAAATACATCTTATCTTTAGTTATCTTCTTTATTTATATCTTTTAATAATTCTAATTGTGATATTAATAAAGCTTCCATTTTTGCTTTGTATATATCAAATTGTTTTTTTACGTCCTCTAATTCTTTTCTTTTAGCTATAATTTCATTATCTAAATCATTTACTTGCTTTTGTGCATTTGCCTTAGCATCATTTACAATTTGGTCTGCTTGTTGTTGTGCTACTTTTTTTACGTCTTCTGCTGTAGTTTGAGCCATTAACAAAGTACTTTGTAATGTTTGTTCTATTGCTTTATAGTGTTCTAAGTTTTGTGTTAATTCATCAACTTTTGATTTTAATTCTGTTGCTTCTTTATAGTTTTTTGTATAATCAGCAGTTAAATCATCTAAAAAATCATCTACTTCTTCTACACTATATCCATTCATCATTTGTTTTGAAAACTTTTTATTTTCTATATCTAAAGGTGTTATCATTCCTTTTTTTCCCTCCTTAAGGCACAGCAACTTAGTTTGAAAATTTCTTATATTCCAATTATTTTTCAAACTTATCCTCCTTGGCTAAATTTACTAATTTACTCCATTATTTTTTAACCATGAAACAGAAAGTTTGCTTTTCATTTCTTCTCTTGCCATTTCATTAGTTATTTCATAATTTGATGGTGCTACTAAAAATATAGAGTTAGATATTTTTTGAATATATCCATCTAGAGCATAAACTCCACCACTAATAAAGTCAACTACTCTTCTTGCAACATCCTTATTTACATATTCTAAATTAACTATAACAGATTTCTTTTCCTTTAAAAATGCACAAATTTCATCTGATTGTTCAAAAGTAGTAGGTTGTGATATAACCATTTGAATAGCATTAGCTTGTGCTTGTGGCATACTAACTACTTTTTTTCTTCCAAATAATCTTCTATCTTCAACAATTTCCTCATTTTCATTTTCTTCTTCATCTTCATAATCATATACATTTTCATCATCGTATTCTTCTGCTCCTTGAGAATCCATTCCAAATAAATCCCATACTTTATTCATTAATGCTCCTGACATAAAAAAACCTCCTAAATTTACTTCCTTTGTTTTATTTCTTCTAGTATCTACTTTTTTTGCGTTCTTGTCAATGCTTTTTATGAATGTTATTAATTTTTAATCGTTTTGTAATATTTTTGTAATATTTTTTTGTGTTTTTAGTTAAAAGTACATTATATTATATTTTTACTGTATTTATGTAATTTATTATTCTAAATTTTCTAAATTTGGATTTAGTAATATTTCATCATAAATTGACACTTTTTTATATTTAGATATTTCTTCATTTGAAAAACCTAATTCTTGCAACTCTTTTGTAGCATATGGCTCTACAATAGAATATTTTTCGCCTTGCCTTTTAACTTTTACTAATATTTTACTTAGATATCCAGCTCTATTTCTAACTACATAATCTAATTCATCTTGTTTTATAATTGCTTGGTTTGGAACTTTTAATCCAGAATCATCCCACCATATTAAATCAAAAGAAATTTTGCGATAATTTATTAGTTCTTCTATCTGTTTTTCTATTTTTAATATAATTACATATTCATCATCTTTTTCTTTTATTAGATTTGTTATCTCTGCTGAAATCTCTATGTTATTAGATAATCTTATTTTTACTTTTTGACCTATTTGTGCTTCTTTTGCTTCTTTAGAAGATGACATTGTTGCAATATAACACGAAAAGTTGTCAATTACTTTTCCACTTTCTTCATTTGTAGCCACTATTTTTCCTGTTTTTAAATCTAAGCTTTCTAAATATTCTTTATTTAAAGAGCTAAAATTATTTGGTGTTAATACTTCTTCTAATCCATCTACTTTATAAGATACTATTCCACTCATAGGTGCTTTTACATATTCTGCACCCGAGTTTAATTGACTTTCATATTTTTTTCTTTCTTCTATTAATTGGCTAAGGTATGAACCTTTTGGGCTCGAGTCTCCTGCAATTTGCGCTTTTTTTGTTACTAGTTTACTGATTTCTTTTTTATATTCTGCAAGTTTTGTACTATCTGTAATTTGGTTTATATCTGCAACCTTTTCATCAATTTGATTTTCTAATAATTTCATATCAGAAGTAAGTAAGCTTTTGTCATTTAGCATAACCTCTTGAATTTTTATGTCTAAATCTTCTATTTTTTTCTTTAAATTTTCTTCATTTGTACTATAATAGCGAAAAATGTTTTCATTCTTTGCTGCTTTTTCACCCTCTGATTTAATTGGCATCATTCCATTTTTATAATTTTCGCCTTTTACAACCGTTTCACTTCTAATAACATACCCTATATCTGTTTCTTCTTGATATAATTTCCCCTCTTCTATTGTGAATACATTTGTTGGTTGCTTTACTAAAAGATATATGGCATAAGCAACATATATTATAATTGCAGTTAATGTTATATATATAATTACCTTTTTTTTATTTTGATTTTCTTTCTTCAAGCTAAACTTCCTTTCCTCAAAAAAATATCATTAAAAATAATATAAAATATATTTATTTTTGAAATAATGAGTAATACCAAACGAGCAAAAGTGCGTGCGATTGGAATAACTTACTTTACAAAAAAATTGCATAAAAGATATAATTTTGCATTAATTTATATCAAATTTTTCTGTTTAATGGTTGTGACACACAAGGTATAAAAAATAACATATATTTTTATAAATTTTCCATAATTATATTTATATTTGTTTCTTTTTCTACTTGTCCATCTAGCCAAATTGTTTGTTTATTTTTTCTAAACCAAGTCATTTGTCTTTTACTATATCTTCTTGTATCTCTTTTTAATTTTTCAATCATTTCTTGTTTTGTTAAATCCCCTGCTATATATTCGACTACCTCTTTGTAGCCAAGTCCTTGCATAGCTGTTGGAAAAACTTTATGTGTTTGTAATATTTTTTTTACCTCTTCTATTAATCCTTGTTCTATCATTATATCTACTCTTTTGTTGATTCTTTCATATAAAGCTTCTCTTTCCCATTTTAATGCATATACTTGATAATCATATTTTGGAGGATTTTTTCGTGATTCTTCTTCTTGCTCAGTTTTGTTTTTTCCTGTTGCTTTATAAATTTCTAATATTCTAAGAATTCTTTTTTCATCATTTTGGCTTATTTTTTCTATTGCTATTGGATCTATTTTTTTAGCTTCTTCATATAGTTTTTCTAAGCCTTCTTTTTGAACTCTTTTTTCTAGTTTTTCTCTATAGTCTTTGTCAAATTCTATGTCTGCATATTCAATTCCATAAATTAAGCTATCTACATAAAGTCCAGTCCCTCCAACTACAATTGGTATTTTACCTTTTTGTATAATTTCTTCAATTGCTTTTTTTGCCTCTTTTTTGTAATCTGCTACACTATATCTCTCTTCTGGTGATACAAAATCTATTAAATAATGTTTTATTCCTTGTTGTTCTTCCTTTGTTGGTTTTGCTGTTCCAATGTCCATTTCTTTGTATATTTGCATAGAGTCAGCTGATACAATTTCACCATTTACTTTTTTTGCTAGTTCAATAGATAGCCCCGTTTTTCCAGATGCTGTTGGTCCACATATTACAATTACTTTTTGCATTCTAACACATCCTTTTTATATTTATCTACTATCTTTATTTTAGTCTGTTTCGTTTTTTTATGTTTCTTTCCTTTTTATATCTATTATATCTCATATTTGTGTAAGAAATTTATAGTATTTTTTAGTTTTCACTTCTACTGCAATTCCAATAATATCTAGTATCTCATCTGATATTTGTTCCTAAGTCATATTTTCACTCTCTCATGTACTTTTTAAAAGTTTTATTTTTCCAGCATAGTTTGATATATTTTTAAAATTCCCTCTTGTGTATTTTTCATGTATCCACTTTCAAAAATAAGACATATTATAAATATTATTAGGAGTATGATTACTCTTTTGGTTAATTGTTCTTTTTCTATTTCATCTTCATTAATTTTGTCTAATATTTTACCTATTTGAGGCATGATGATTACCCCATTAATTCCAGTAAAAATAGCTACTAGCATATTTTTAATACTGTTTTGTACATTGGCATTTGGATAAGTGATGTCTGATTTTGCAATTTGAAAAACAATAAGTGTTATTATATATGTTAAAAATATTCCTATTAAGATTATTCCTACTTTTTTTTGTTTTTCAATAAAACCTAAACTTTGCCAAGTCCAAGCAATTAAAACAAAATATATTACAATTGATACTATAATAATAAATACCATTTGTCTTTTCCTCTCTTGAGACAATAGGGACAGGTCTTATTTGTCTCATTTTTGATTTGTCTCCATTTTTGTATTGTATAAAAATCAAAAATCTTCTATAATATCAACACGTTTTTATTCATATTATGAGACAAATTAGACCTGTCCCTATTGTCTCATTTTCTTGCAAATTTTCTTTCAATATCATATTTAGTCATTTTAATTACGGTTGGTCTTCCATGTGGGCAAGTAAATGGATTTGGTAATTCTAATAATTTATCCATTAATGCTTCTACTTCTTGTACTGTTAATGCCATATTAGCTTTTATTGCTGCTTTACAAGCTACTGTTGCAATAAATTTTTCTTCTTTTTCTTGTTTTGCTGTCCTTGCTACTGTATTTATTTCATCTAATGTTTCTAAAAATAGTTCTTTAGTATCTAACTCAACACAAACTGTTGGAACTCCCATTAATTTTATAGTGTTTTCTCCAAATTCCTCTAGGCTAAAACCTGCTTGTTCAAACATTTTCATATTATCTTTTGCAATTTCCATTTCTTTATGGCTTAGTGTAATAACATCTGGTAATAAAAGTAATTGTGAATCTTTATTTTTTTCACTATAATAATTTTTCTTTACCTTTTCATACATTATTCTTTCATGAGCAGCATGTTGGTCTAGTATGTACATTTCTCTGTCTATTTCTAATATGATATATGTATTAAATACAAT
Source organism: uncultured Clostridium sp. (assembly GCA_948468045.1). Lineage (GTDB taxonomy): Bacteria > Bacillota > Clostridia > TANB77 > CAG-508 > CAG-269. The sequence goes on from CAOKGO010000028.1 coordinate 19,306, forward strand.
TCCAACAAATTTATATGTTGGTTTTTGCCATCTGTTTGTTTGCTCAAATATTGATAAATTATCTTTTATTATGTCTACTGCACTTGTTTTTTGTTCTTCTTCTCTTTGTTTTCTCTCTTCCTCTGTTTCTTCATGAACTGGATTTGTTCCAAATAGTTTTGCATACATTTCATTGAAATCATTTGATACTACTTGTGGATTTTCATTTAAGTCTTGCATTTTTTTCTTGATTTCTTCAAATTCTTTTTTTATTTCTGGATCTTCTATATTTTCTATAATTTTGTCTGCTTCGTCAATTTGATGATTTTCTACATTTAGGGATTGTTGCTGTTCTTGCTCTTGATTTTCGCAATTTTCCTGATTATCTATTTGGTTCTGTTCTTGGTTTTCACTTTTTTCTTGATTATCTGTTTCTTCTTTTTGTTCTTGTTGTGATTTTTCTTGACTTTCGTTATTTTCTTGTTGATTTTGTTCTTGATTTTCCTCATCTTGTGTTTTTTGATTTCCTTCTAATTGTTGTTCATATTCTCCGTTTTCTTCTTTTTTGACTTCTTGTTCTTGACTATTTTCTATGTACAATTGTGCTTGCTCTTTACTTTCGTTATTTTTTGACTGTTCTGTTTCTTTGGTTTCTACAAATTCATTTATTTCATTTTCTTTCTGAACTTCTTCCTGTTGTTCTTTATTATTCTCTTGTTTAGTTTCTAATTTATATTCAGCTGATACATCACTTAAACCAATTGTTGTTTTCTTTTCTTCTATTTCTTTTTGCAATTTTTCTTTCATTTTTTTTAATTGTTCCAGTACATCTGATGTATCAAATGGTCCACCTGGCATTGGCTTTGATTTATAAAATTCTCCATCTTTTACTTGATTTGTTTTTATTTTACTTTCTTCTTCTGTGTATTTTTCAATTTGTTTTTCATTATTTTTTCTAAACCCAAATAGTCCATTACTTTGTTTATTGTGTAATTTTTCACTATTAAAGCTTACTTCTAATGGATTTCGACTTGTATTTACAACTAATTCACTTTTTAATAATGTATCTTTTATTGCATGATAAATGGACTGGAATATTTTATTTTCTTCCTCAAAACGTACCTCTAGCTTTGCTGGGTGTACATTAACATCTACTTTTGCTGGATTCATTTCTATATTTAATACAACAAAACCAAATTTTCCTATTGGTATCAATCCTTTATATGCTTGCTCTGTTGCTGCTGTTAATGTTTTATCTTTTATGTATCTTTTATTTACAAAAAATAATTGATTTGCACGGTTTGACCTTGCTATTTCAGGTTTTCCTATTACTCCTGAAACTTTAATATCTTCATATTGATATGAAACCTCACTTATTCCATTTGCTACATCTTTTCCATATACGTTATAAATAACACTTTTTAAATCTCCATTTCCATTTGTTTGGATAACTGTTTTTCCTGTATTGATTAATTTTATAGAAATGTTTGGATTTACTAATGCAATTCTTGTAATAGCATCTTCTATATATCCAGATTCTGTATAATCTTTTTTCAAAAATTTATATCTTACTGGAGTATTAAAAAATAAGTTTTGAACTGTAATACTTGTTCCAGTTTGACACCCAACTTCTTCTTGTTCTAAGATGTCTCCACCCTCTACTGTGATTTTATAACCTGTTTCTTGTTCCTTAGTTTTAGATACCATTTCTATCTTACTTATTGCTGCTATACTAGCTAATGCTTCCCCTCTAAATCCCATAGAAGTTACTTGGTCTAAATCGTCTGCTGTTCTAATTTTACTAGTTGCATGTCTTTCAAATGCTATTTCTAAGTCATCTTGTGCAATTCCCTTTCCATTATCTGTTACTTTTATGTATGAAATTCCTCCATTTTTTATTTCTACTATTATATTTGTTGCCCCTGCATCAATAGAGTTTTCTACCATTTCTTTAATAACAGATGCTGGTCTTTCAATTACTTCTCCTGCTGCTATTTTATTTATAGTTAGTTCATCTAATAATACAATATTTCCCATTTTATATTAAATTTCCTTTCCAATCTCTCTTTAGATTTCATTATATCATTAGTTTTTAGTTTTTGTATAGTTTTTTTGAAAATTTTTATTTTTTGTATTAACAAAAGGAGCTTGATTAATTTTTTTAACCTTTTAGATTGCTTTATATGTTCCATCTTTGTTTGACTTCCAAATTTGCTTTAGCAAATTTGTGTAGAACGTGTTTATGTTATAGAAAAATTGAAGATTTTTACTATAACATAACAAAAGGGGCATTTCTTTTGAAACATTTACATAAAAATGTCGCAAAAGAAACGTCCCTACATTACCAAAATTATTGCATTAGTCATCCATCATTTCTGTTTGTGGTATATTTATTTTTTTTGTATTCATTGTATTTACTGTATTCATTTTATTTTTTGTTTTTATTAATGTTTCTTCTTTCTGTTCTTGTTTTTGTAATATCTTCTCATAAGTTTCAAAGTTCATCATTACCATTGAACCATATCCATTTTTCGTTAGATAAATTGTTTCTCCTTGTCTTTCTACTAAATTTTCTATCTTCTCAAAATCTTCTTTTAAATCTGTATTTGGTAAAATGTGTAACATATTATCTCCTCCTTTATTTGTTTTATTTTAGTATTTCCATTTTTTTGCAATTTATTCGAAGAAAAAGAACAAAAGGAGCATGATTAAAATATTTTGATTTTTTAGATTGCTTACATGCTCCG
>CAOKGO010000029.1 GCA_948468045.1 uncultured Clostridium sp.
GTTTGACACAATTAGACTTATCGAATTTTGATACAAGAAATGTAACAACCATGCAAGCTATGTTTTACGATTGTAGCAGCTTGACAATATTGGATGTATCTAATTTCAATACCAATAAAGTTACCAATATGGCTTGTATGTTCGATGGTTGTAGTGGTTTAACAATGTTAGATGTGTCAAATTTTGATACAAGTAATGTAACAAATATGAGTTTAATGTTTTGTGGTTGTATTGGTTTAACACAATTAGACTTATCGAATTTTGATACTAGAAAGGTAACAGATATGTCATATATGTTTCAATATAGCTCAAAATTAACAACGATCTACAATGGTGCAAATTGGAAAACAGCAACTACAAATACAGATATGTTTGATGGTTGTGGAACATCTACATTAACCAAAAAGTAATGGTAACAAAAACATTAAATGTAATAAAAAACATTGTACAAAAATTTTTTGATGAAAATTTTACACATAAATAAATTCAAGGAAAGTCAAAGTAGAAATTTAAAATTATACTTTAAGACTTTCCTATTTATTATTCTTTCTAATTTTTTTCCTTTATATTGAGATGGTTTGATAAGTGTGTATTGATGAAGTATATAGAAGAAATAGGAGCAACATATTGTATAAGAGTAAAGTCACGATTAACATTTTATATTCACAATTATGGAGAAATAGTAGGATATACAAAGGAAGTACAAGCAAAAGAAAAAACACAATAGTGTTTATTAAGTGTGAAAACTTTAAAAACTGTTGTGTATAAAACTTTTTTATATCTATAAATTTTAAAAAATCTCTTAAATTTTATTTAGTTTTTAAGAATTTTTTCACTTTTCAAAAAAACTGTCGGGTAATAAGACATTTTTATTATGTTGATTTATGTCTCCTTTATGTATAAACGAATATAGTAGTTGGATTAATATTTGTTCACTTTTAAATGCCATGTTCATCCCACTTTTAATTGTTCGCCTGCGAAAATTGCTTTGCAATTTTCTGTGGAACGCTTTATATTATAGGAAGTTCGGAGAACTTTCCTATAATATGAAAAAATGCCCCAATTGGGCATTACTTTACTACTAATATTGTTAGTACTGTAAAATTAATTATAGCAATTATTATTACCTTTGGAATTACTGAAATCATCGGTAAAAGTGGTGCTATATTAAACCACCAACTAAAAGCTGTTAGTCCTAATATAAATAAACCTGTTATTATTAATGCTAATAGTAATCGAAAAATTGATATTGGTAATTTTGTTTCTTCGCTTTTTCTAGTTTTTACAAATGTATATAATAATAAAATTCCACAAATTCCGGTTGCAATCACACATAAGCTGGAATATTGTTCTTCTGATACTAAACCATATTTATTTAAGATGGCTATTGCAAATATGTTTATTACAACTGCTAACCCTGTTGGTAAAGCTCTTTTAACAACATTTTTAAAGAATTCTCCTTGTATTTTTTCTTTGTTTGGTTCTAATGCTAAAATAAAAGAAGGAAGTCCTATTGTAATACTGCTAATTAGGCTCATTTGTATTGGTACAAATGGATATTCTTCTTGCATTATCAAAAACATGACTGCTAGCAAACCTGAATATATTGTTTTTACTAAAAATAGCGTAGCTGATCGTTGTATATTATTTATTGTTCTTCTTCCTTCTGCTACTACTTTTGGCATAGATGCAAAGTTATTATCTAACAAAATTAGTTGTGCTACTGATTTTGTTGCATCACTTCCATTTGCCATTGCAATACTACAATCTGCTGCTTTTAATGCTAACACGTCATTTACTCCATCTCCTGTCATAGCTACAGTTTTTCCTGCTTTTTGCAAAACCTGTACTAAAGTTTTTTTCTGTGTTGGTGTCACTCTTCCAAAAATTGTGTATTGAATAGCTACTTTTTCTATGTCTTCTTCTTTTAAATTTGACATATCTATATATTTTTCATGATTTTTTACTCCTACTTGTTTAGCTATTTTAGATACAGTAATAGGATTGTCCCCTGAAATTATTTTTATTTCTACACCTTGTTTTTCAAAATATTTAATTGTTTGCTTTGCTTCTTTTCTGATAGTATCTAATAATAATACAAATCCTATTACATCTATTTGTTTTGGTAATTCATTATTATTTATACTATTTTGAGAGTGAACTAATATAAGTACTCGATAGTCTTTAGAATAGTTTTCAATTACACTTTTATATTGACTAAATTTTTCTTTTAGTATTATTTCTGGTGCTCCAATTATATAAGTTCCCTCTTTTTGAAAACTAATTCCTGACCATTTATTTTGTGAAGAAAATGCAATTTTTTTGTCTATTTGCCATTTAGTTTCTAGTTTTATAAATTTTCTTTTTATTGCTTCTATTGTAGCATTTTCATCTTCTGAAGCTTTTGCTATATTTGCTAGAATATTGCTCATTTCTTTTTTGTTATTGTTTAGTGAAATGTAGTCTTTTACTTCCATTGTGTTTTGAGTTAAAGTTCCTGTTTTATCTAAACAAAGTGTATCTACTCTTGCTAATGTTTCAATACAATATAATTCTTGTACTAAAACTTTTGACTTTGATAGTCTTATAACACTTACTGCTAAAACTGTACTTGTTAAAAGGACTAATCCCTCTGGTATCATTCCTATTATAGCTGCTACACTTTTTACAACTGCTTCTTGAAAGGTTATTTCTTCTACTTGTAATTGTGTGTAAAATAAGGCTATTCCAATTGGGATAATTGCAAATGTTAAAAACTTTATAATTTTGTTTAGTGAATTCATAATTTCGGAGCTTACTTTTTTTACATATTTTGCCCCACTTGAAATTTGTGCTGTGTAGTTTTCTTCTCCAATATGTTCTACTTGTGCTACACATTTGCCACTTACAATATAACTTCCTGAAATAAGTTTATCTCCTTGTTTTTTATATATTGTGTCTGCTTCTCCTGTAATAAACGATTCATTTACTTGTACATTTCCATCTAAAATTATACTGTCTGTTGCTACTTGGTTTCCTAAACTAAATTCTACTATGTCATCTAATACTAATTGGTTTATTGATATTTCTTGGCTTTTGCCATCACGTATTACTTTTGATTTGCTACTTGCCATAATGGAAAGCTTGTCTATAACCTTTTTGGAGTTGATTTCTTGTATTGTGCTAATTAGCGTATTTATAACTACAATTCCTAAAAATAGCATATTTTTATAGGAACCAACTACAAACACAGCGATTCCTAATATTAAGTTTATTAAATTAAATAATGTGAAAAAGTTATCATATAATATTTTTTTTATGCTTTTTGTTGGTACTTCAGTATTGTAATTTATAAGACCTTTTTCTTCTCTTTCTTTTACTTGATTTTTGGTTAATCCTTTTTTTAGATCTATTTCTTTTGGTTTCATCTTTGTTATTACTCTCCTTGGCAACAATTATATTCCAAAAGTTATCTACTAGTCAATTAAATTTTTCTTAATTAACCTTTTTATACTCTAATTTATTTACTAAAATATTATGATAATATTTTTGATATTTTGATTTATTTAATTATTAGTAGTATATCAATATTTAGTTTTATGTCAATATGTTTACATTTTGCCCGATATTCCAAATAAAATGTCAGAAAAGTTTCTTATAATATGAAAAGGAGGCAAGAATGCCTCCTTGAAAATGTCAAATAAGAATTGAAAGACTTAAAGTTTAACTTATTAACTTTCTACTGTAGATGTGCTTTGTGTCGTTTCTGTTGATGTGCTTTCTGTTACTTCTGTAGACGTGCTCTGTGTCATTTCTGTTGATGTGCTTTCTGTTACTTCTGATGTGTTTTCTGTTCCTGTCGTTGATGTGCTTTCTGTTGCTTCAGATGTGTTTTCTGTTTCTGTCGTTGATGTGCTTTCTGTTGCTTCAGATGTGTTTTCTGTTTCTGTCATTGATGTGCTTTCTGTTGCTTCAGATGTGTTTTCTGGTTCTGGCACTGATGTGCTTTCTGTTGCTTCAGATGTGTTTTCTAGTTCTAGCACTGATGTGCTTTCTGTTGCTTCAGATGTGTTTTCTGTTCCTGTCGTTGATGTGCTTTCTTCTACCTGAGATGTCCTTACCATTTCCTCTGCAAACGTGCTTGGCTTGTTTAGCTCGATTTCATATACTGGTAGATCGGACACAATTACTTCTATGTCGTCAATATTTATGCCCTTTGAATTTCTGTCAAGTACTTTTATGTTTGACATATTAATTATATCAAACAATTTATCCTCACTACCTTTTTTGAATTCAAACCTTCCCAATGTTTTATTTTCTCCAAACAAATAGTTCGTTATAAGATATAACGTTCCTTTGTCCTTATTAAAAACAGGGTAAGAACCATTTACCGGATCCATTTTGAAATCTGCTACTTCCATATCAGAGTCCAGTGTGAGTTGAACTCCTGTTGCACCTTGTATATTAGCATTTAAGACTAACTCGAATGCTAATATCCCATCATCATCTGAATCCACCTGCCTTAATTCTAATCCATATGGATAGGTTGTAGTAGGTGATTCTTTTACATGATATATAACCTCTTCTGTTTGCTCAATCGGGTTATATTTATTAGGGTCAAAATTAAATTTTGCACTTACAACATAAGTGCCTTTGGCAAGTTCTTCATCATTGAAGATTTCTTGCCCATTGACTATGCATGCATAGTCAACATCATTTGGTAAATTGGGAATTTTTATCTTGAAATTCCCATTGTCTAACAGTTGAATATTTTCGTCCGTTAATGATATCGGCTGTATTGTTATTTTTTCTATAACAATATCATCCTCCTCATCCTCATTATCAGGCTCCTTGTTTTCACCTTCATTTCCACCATTGTTAGTTGGTGTGTTAAAAGAAGGTTTGTCTACAGTTTCCTCTTCGTTTGGCTCATTTGGTTCAACTGTGGGTTCATCTATCGATTCATCAACAGCATTTTCATTTTCAACTGTATCGTTGATTACTCCACTAAAAGAGCCAAAATCACTACTGCCAACATTAAAATCTCTCAAAACAGGTTTATCTACCAACTCACAAGTTAGTAATTTTTTTTCACCTGTTATTCTGTTTTTTATATGCACTTTTATGCTAGCACATATAAATTCTTTTACTTCAACTTTTACTGAAACTTTGCCCTCTTCCTGGTACTTCCATTTTTCAGCTGTGATTATATTATCATCAGCCTCAATGTTTTCAACTTCCCATCCTTCTCCATCAACTAGATAAGTGAACAGGTAGACTTTACCAGGTTCCAAATACACCTCCTCTTGTTCTTCTGTGAAAAACATCTCGGTAACAAGCAACATTTCATTGTCTATCTGTACTTGTCTTTGTGTTACTTCTACTGCCATTGTTGTTATTGGCAATAACATAAACATTAATGCTACTGTTCCCATTGCTACTACTAGTTTCCGTGTTTTTTCCATCTTTCTTCTCCTTTAACATTTTTTTGCTGTGGTTCCTTATTAAGGAAACCACGTTTACAAGTTGTCCTAATTATTTTACAACATTATGTTTAGTTTGTCAATTCTAATTACATTAAATTTTTCATCAATGGTAAATTAATATCTATTGCTTTAATGTACCATTGAAATATTAATTTGACATTACATTTTCTTTATAAATTGTTTTTCCAAACTTAATCTCATTTAACTTTTTTTGTAATTCCATAATTGGAATTGGAAGTAGTGAAATTATAATTGTAATTATCCATTGTGTTTGATTTAAAGGAACAAGTTTAAAAATCTCTGCAAAGCTTGGAACTAATACTACTGCTGTTTGTATTATTGTACCTAATATGAAACTTCCTATTAAAAATTTATTTTCTAAAATTCCTATTTTGAAGATAGATTGTTCACTTTTTATATTAAAGCTGTGGACAAGTTCTAGTAACCCCATTGAAACAAATGCCATTGTTCTTCCAACTTCTAAGTTAAAAAATCTGTTTCCTAAGCTAAATGCTACCAATGTAAGCATTCCTATCATAATTCCCTCCACTACAATTTTGTTCCACAATCCATCTGAGAAAATACCTTTTTTGCTAGATACTGGCTTTTTATGCATGATATCTTTTTCTGGTGGTTCTAATCCAATTGCAATTGCTGGTAATGAGTCTGTTACTAAGTTTATCCATAGTAGTTGTATTGCAAGTAATGGTGATTTTAGGCCAAGCACTAATCCCATAAATATAGTTACAATTTCTCCTATGTTTGTAGCAATTAAGAAATGTATAGCTTTTTTGATATTATCATATATGTTTCTTCCTTGTTTTACTGCTTCAACAATAGTTACAAAATTATCATCTGCTAAAATCATGTCTGCTGCATTTTTTGCAACATCAGTTCCATTTTTTCCCATAGCAATTCCAATATCTGCGTTTTTTAGGGCTGGACTGTCATTTACCCCATCACCTGTCATTGCAACAACTGCCCCAGTTTTTTGCCATGCTTTTACAATTCTTACTTTATGTTCTGGTGTAACCCTTGCAAATACTGCATAATCTCCTATTGTTTTTTCCAGCTCATTTTGTGGTATTTTATCTAATTCTTGTCCTGTAATTGCTTTATCATTTTTTCCTAAAATAGCTAAATCTTTTGCTATTGCTTTTGCTGTTGCAATATGGTCACCTGTTATCATAACAGTTTTTATTCCTGCTTTTTTGCAGATTTTTACTGCCTCTTTTACTCCCTCTCTTGGTGGGTCTATCATTCCAATTAAACCTACAAATGTCAAGTTATTTTCTATATTATTTGTATCTATTTTTTGTGGCAAAAAGTCCAAATCTTTATATCCTACTGCAATTACTCTTAAAGCCTTTTGTGCCATTTTTTCATTTTCTCTTTGAATTCTTGCTTTTTCTAAAATAGTTTCTTTTCCTAATGCTCCTGATATTTGTTTTTGACATCTTTCTAAAAGAACATCTGGTGCTCCTTTTGTTATTACTCTATATTTGTTTCCAACTTTATGGATAGTTGTCATCATTTTTCTATTAGAATCAAAAGGTATTTCATTTACTCTTGGCATAGATTTATATAATTCATTTTTATCTTTGCCATTATTTAATCCATTTGTCACAATTGCAACTTCGGTTGGTTCTCCTTTTGCCTCTGCTTTTTGATTTTGGTATGTAATGTCACAGTCTGTACACATAGTTCCAAGTTCTGTTAAAAAATTTATATCTTCAGAATTTATTTCCACTACTTTCATTTTGTTCTGTGTTAAAGTTCCTGTTTTATCTGAACAAATTACAGATGAACTTCCTAATGTTTCTACTGCTGGTAGTTTCCTAATAATGCTATTTTTCTTTGCCATTTTTGTAACTCCAATTGATAGCATTATTGTTACAATTGCTGGTAACCCTTCTGGTATTGCTGCAACTGCTAGTCCTACTGACGTCATAAACATTTCAATTGGGTCAATTTTTTTAATTAATCCAATTACAAAAATCATAAAGCATATTGCCAAACATACAACACCTAATATTTTGCCTACTTGTCCTAACTTCTTTTGAATTGGCGTTTCTGGTGCTTCGTCCTCTATCATCATATTGGCAATTTTTCCAACCTTTGTATCCATTCCTGTTTGCGTTACAATTGCCTTTCCATGACCATTTACAACAATACTTGCCATAAATGCCATATTATTCATATCTCCGTAATGCTACATTTGGCTTACATATTTTATCTGCCTCTTTTAAAACAGGTTCTGTTTCACCTGTTAAACTTGATTCTTCTATTTTTAAATTAAAGCTTTCTACAATTCTACTATCTGCTGGCACATAATTTCCTGCTTCCAAAATCACAATATCTCCTGGAACCACATCATCTGCATTTATTTCATTAGTCTCTCCATCCCTTATCACTTTTGCCTTTGGTGGTGTCATTTCTTGCAATGCCTCTATTGACTTTTCAGCTTTTGCCTCTTGCACAACCCCCATAATTGCATTTAAAACTACAATAGCAATAATTATAATAGAATCAATATAGTCATTCTCCCCTTGTACACTAGAAATCACAGCAGAAATAACTGATGCCATAATCAAAATAATAATCATAAAATCATTAAACTGTTTAATAAATTTAATAAAAACACTTTCTTTTGGCTTGTCCTTTAATTTATTTTTGCCATACTTTTGCCCTCTTTTACTCACTTCTTCTCTTGTCAACCCATGTTTCAAATCTGTTTCTAACTTCCTTAAAACCTCTTCTTTTCTTAATGTTTCCCACATAGTTTTCCTCCTTTTGTCGCGTTGGGGACGTTTCCTTCGCGACATTTTTATGTTAATTTAGTTTTTGATTAACATTTTGTCCATTTTGTAAATTATATGTGAGATGTTATTAATTTATGACAAGATTTATTTTGTTATTATAAATGATATTTTATCATTTTTGCTCTATTGTTTTTTCTTTATGAAAATTAGAAAATAATTTATAAGTTAATATAATACTAATATGTGCTAAATGAAAGGAGAATTTTTATGGAAGATATACAGTCTACGGAATTATTTAAAATAATAGGAAAAAACATAAGATATTATAGGAAGTTATATGATTTAGAAAAAGGTAAGATGACACAAGAAAAGTTGGCTGAACTTGCAGATGTTTCAATTGCATTAATTGGTAATTTAGAAAGTAAAAAAATAAATCAAGGAATTAGTGTTTTTACTTTGTGGAAAATTAGCAAAGCTTTAGAGATTCCTATTGAAAAATTATTTGATGGAATTGAAGATGAAACAAAAACTTTGAATGCATAAATGTGCAATAAGGACGCTTAAATTTTCATATTTTGAAATTTGGCAACACATTTTATATGTGTTTTTTTATCTATTATTATATATTTTTTTGAAATGACATGTATGCATCTAAATAAGTGTCAACTAGTGCGATTGGATCAATCTACCAAAGGAAAAATTATGACATATAAGAAGAACAAAAGGAGCATGATTGAAAATTTTGACCTTTTAGAGGCTTTACATGCTCCGTATTTGTTTGCCTGCCAAATTTGCTAAAGCAAATTTGTGTAGAATTCATAAAAATAATATTTTCATTTAGATGTATCCCAATTTTATAAAAATGGTACAAAAGAAACGTCCCCAACGCGACACAATTTTACAAAAATGTGAGATTAGAAACATTTCAAATTACGTTTACATAAAAATGTCGCAAGAGAAACGTCCCCAATGCGACATTATGCTAGTTTCATTGATAGTAGTTTTGATATCCCGTTTTCTTCCATTGTTACACCATAGACTGTGTCTGCTGCTTCCATTGTTCCTTTTCTGTGGGTTATTACTAGGAATTGGGTGTCTTTTGAGAATTTTTTTAGGTATTCGGCAAATCTATATACATTTACATCGTCTAGTGCTGCTTCTATTTCGTCTAATACACAAAATGGTGCTGGATTTATTTTTAGTATTGCAAATAGTAAGGCTATTGCTGTAAAGGCTTTTTCTCCACCTGATAATAACATCATGTTTTGTAATTTTTTTCCTGGTGGTTGTACTGCTATTTCTATTCCACATTCTAAGATGTTTTCTTCGTCTTCTAGTTTTAGTGATGCATTTCCTCCTCCAAATAATTCTTTGAATACTTCTTCAAAGTTTTTGTTTATTATTGCGAATTGTTTTTGGAATTGTTCTTTCATTGTTGTTGTCATTTCTGATATTATTTTTCTTAGCTTGCTCATTGTGTCCTCTAAGTCTACTCTTTGCTCACTCATAAAGTCATATCTTTCTTTTAGGTTTTTGTATTCTTCAATTGAGTCTACATTGACACTTCCTAAATTTCTTAGTTGGTTTCTTAAATTGTTTACTTGTTTTTGTGTGTTTGCTACATTTTCTGGTTTTTTGTATTCTCCTGCATTGTTTGGTGTTAGCTCATATTCTTCCCACATTTTGTTTATTATTGTGTTTATGTCTTCTTCAAGTTTTGTTTTCTTTACGTCTATTTTTACTATTTGTGCTTTTAAGTCTTCTATAATGTTAAATTTGCTTGTTATTTCTTCTTCTTGTTTTGATAGCCTTTCATTTTTGTCAATTCTATTTTTCTTTAATTCTTCTATTTTTTCTCCACTTGTGTTTACTTCTTCTTTAATTTGTATTATTTTTTCATTAATTTCTTTTATAGATTGCTCTAGTTCAAAGTTGTCATGTGTAATTTTTTCTATTTGTTCTTTTTTGTTTCTTATGCTTTTATTAGCATTTTCGATTTCTTGATTAATTCTCTCTTGCATTTCTTGAATTGAGCTTTCGCTTTCATCAAATGATGAAACTGATATTTTTAAGTTTGTAATGTCATAATTTAAATCATCTACATATTTTTGATTGTCTTGATTTAGTTTTGCAAATTCTGAAATGATTGTAGTTAATTTTTCTGTTTCTTCTGTTAATTCTTGTATTTGTTTTTCAAGTTCTTGCTTTTTCTCAGAAGCCTCTTTCTTTTGGCTTTCTAATGTTTCTTGTTCTTCTTTTAATTTATTTAATCGACTTTGTGCTTTTTCAATATTTTCATCTATTGCAACTACTTTTTGTTTTTCAGTTGCATAGTTGATGTCTATTTCTTGCAATTCCTTTTCAAGACTTGTTGAATTTTCTAGTGTTTCTTGGATTGATGTTTCATATTCTTGTTTTTCTTTTTCAAGGTTTTCTATTTTTACTTTTAATTCTTTAATTTCCTTTTCTAACTTTTCAATTTCTCGACCTCTACCTAAAATATTTACTGTCTTTTTAGTTACAGAACCACCTGTAATTCCCCCAGAACTGTTTATTACATCTCCTTCTAATGTGATAATTCTAAAAGAATACCCATTTTGTTTAGCAACTTTAATAGCTGTATCCATATTGTCTACAATTACTGTTCTACCTAGCAAATTAATAACGATTTGTTCATATTTTTTGTCAAACTTTATTAGGTCAGAAGCAATGCCAATTAATCCTTCTTCTTGGCTCTTAATTTTATCTATTTTTTTTCCTTTTACTGAGCTAATTGGTAAAAAAGAAGCTCTTCCTAAATTGTTTTTTCTTAGGTGTTCTACCAATTTTTTTGCATCTTGTTCAGTTTCTGTTACTATGTTTTGTAAGCTTGCTCCTAAGCACATTTCAATTGCTGTTTGATATTTTTCAGGCACTTCTATGATATTTGCTAGTACTCCATGCATTCCTTTTCCTAACTCTTTTATGTTTTCACAATCTTTTAAAAGAGATTTTACACTTTTTATATATCCCTCTTTTTCTTTTTCTGTTTCAATTAAAAATTTTAGTTTTGATTCTTTTATCCTCATTTCATTTTGATAGCTATGTATTGTGTTTTGGTATTGTTCTATTTTTTTATCTGCTTCTTCTTTGACTGTTGCAATTTCGTCCATTGATTTTAAAATTTTGTTTCTTTTGCTGTCAATTTCATAAAATTGTTTTGCTATTTCTTCTTTTTGAAGTCTTGTGCTGTCTAATTCAGAAATATAGCTTGCAATTTCTGTTTTTATTTGATTTTGTCTTTTTTGGTCATTTTCACAATTTACTTCTAATGTTTTTATTTGTGCTTGTAATTCATATTTTTGGTCTGTGTTTTTTTCAACTTGTTGTTTGTGTTCTTCTATTTCTAGTTCTTTGCTAGATAGTTTTTGAGTCATTTTAGCAAGTTCTTCTTCTTTTTCTTGTAGCTCTTTTTCAAATTTTTCTTTGTTTTGCTTTAAGTTTACTTTCTTTTCTTCCCTTTGTTTCATTTCTTCTTCTAATTGGCTCTTTTTTAAACTTGCTTCTTCGATTTCTTTTTCAAACCTTTCTTTGTTTTCTTGGTTGTTATTGATTCTTGTGTTTGCTACATTTATGTCAGAATTAAGCATTTCAATTTCTTTTTGGCTAGCAAACCCCAAGTTTGACATTTCTTCTATTTGGTTTGTTATTTCATCAATTTGCATTTTTAGTTCTTCTTTTAATTGTTTTATTCTTTCTAATTTTTGCTCTTCTTCTTCACATTGTGTTTTGTAAATTTCCTCATCTTTTACAATTTCTGATAGGCTTTCTTTGTATTTTTCTATATTGTATAGAAATAGCCCTATTTCTATATTTTTTAATTCTTCTTTTATATTAAGATATTTTCTTGCCTTTTCAGCTTGCCCTTTTAGGGGTTCTATATTTGCTTCTATTTCTGATAAAATATCATTTATACGAAGTAAATTTAATTTGGTTGTTTCTAATTTTTTTTCGCTTTCTTGTTTTCTTACTCTATATTTTACAATACCAGCCGCTTCTTCAAATATATGTCTTCTATCTTCTGATTTATTGCTTAGTATTTCATCGATTTTTCCTTGTCCAATTATAGAATAACCATCTTTTCCAATTCCTGTGTCCATAAATAATTCTAACACATCTTTTAACCTACATGGTACTTTATTTATGAAATATCCAGTTTCTCCACTTCTATATATTTTTCTAGTTATTGTAACTTCTGTGTATTCGATTGGTAATGCTCCATCTTGATTATCAAATATTAAAGAAGCCTCTGCAAAGCCTAGAGACTTTCTATTTTGTGTTCCTGCAAATATGATATCTAGTGACTTTGTTCCTCTTAATGACTTCATACTTTGCTCTCCGAAGTATCCATCTTATACTGTCTGATATATTGCTCTTCCCTGAACCATTTGGCCCAATTACTCCTGTTATTCCTGGTCTGAATTCTAGTACAGTTTTATCTGCAAATGATTTAAACCCTTGTAATTCTAATCTTTTTAAATACATTTATTATCACCTTTGTTTGTATTCTTTATATTATTTATTGTTTATCACATTATAACAATTACTGCTTTTTTTTGCAAGATTTTTAATTTTTTAGTTTTGACTTTTTACAATTCTTTGTATTGTAAAGCAAATTTGTGTAGAATTATTTATATATAGGAAGTTCGAAGAACTTTACTATAATATAAAAATAGAAGTATTGCTACTCCTATTAATTTTTATATATTCTTTTATACAAACCTTGCATTTGACACTATTTGAGCTATGTTATATATTAAACGTTGCTTTTCTGGTGTGCAATTAATTAATGTTTCATATAATTCTTTGTCTAAATAATTTGGCCTTTTGGTTTCACTTCCTACTATTAGATATTCTAAGCTTGTATTTAGCACTCTACTTATTTGTGCTAATCTCCTTAAATTCACTTGTGTTGCTCCTCTTTCTACCCTACTAATAAATACTGTTGTTACATCAATTTGTTCAGATAGTCTTTCTTGTGACCAACCTTTCCTTTTTCTTGCTTCTTTTATCCTTTGTCCTATTATTTTATAATCAATATCCATATTATCACTTCCTTTTCATAGGTAAATATAACATTATTAGTTCCAATTGTCAATATATTTTTTGTGATTTATATGTAAATTTTGATTATTAAATAAATGTAAGCTCTAAATATAAATTTACCAAGAAAAAAGTTTCATCATTTATACAAAGTCTCCAAAAAGAAACATTTCAATTAGACATTTTATTTAACTGCTTCTATACTATATTTATTGTTTACAATTTTTTCATATGGTGCAGTTTCTTTTAACTCTCCTGCCATTGTCATAACTTCTTGCAAGCGGTTAAAAGCTTCTTCTTTTAGAATTGGTGTGTCATTCCAAGCATCTATATCTTTATAGTTTTGAATAACTGTACTAAGTAGATTTATGTCTGTATCAGGGAAAAAACTTTGGATTGCTGTTGCTATTTCTTGTGCACTATGTTCTTTTACCCATTGCTCTCCTTTATATATACTGTTTGTAAATTTTTGGATAGTTTCTTCATTATTTTCTATATAGCTCTTTTTTGCAAAATAAGCTGTGTATGGAATTTCTCCTGCTGCTTCTCCAACAGATGCTACTACATACCCTTTTTGCTCATTTTGTGTTAAAGACGCTGTTGGCTCAAATAAAGTTACATAGTCAGCATTTCCACTAGCAAATGCACCAGCCATTAAGTCAAATTTTATACTGTCATCTAATATAGCATCTTTTTGTGGATCAATATTATTCTTTTTTAACACATATTCTAAAGTCATATAAGGTACTCCGCCTTTTCTTCCTGGTATTATAGTTTTCCCTTTTAAATCTTCCCAATTAAATTTGTCTGTTTTATTTCTTGCTACTAAAAATGAACCATCTTTTTTAGTCATTTGTGCAAATACCTGTGTATGGTCTTCCTTTCCTTCTTGATATACATATATAGATGCTTCAGGTCCTGCAAAACCAATATCACATTGATTTGCTAACACTGCCGTCATTACTGCATCTGCTCCTTGACCAGTTGTTAGTTCAATTTCCATTCCATTTTCTTTGAAATATCCATTATTAATTGCTACATATTGTGGTGCATAGAAAACTGAACGTGTTACTTCATTTACTTTAATTGTCTTTAAGTTTTCTTCTTTTTCTGTATTTTTGATTGCTGTTACAATTCCTAAAATTATCGCTACTATTAGAACTATAATAGAAACTGCTATTATTCTCTTTTTTATCATGATTTCACCTCCTATTTTTATTTTGTATATTTTATGTCTAATGCTCGAATTTTGTGACTTAATGTATTGATGTTATAGGAAAATCTTTGATTTTTTCTATAACAGAACAAAAGAGGCATGATTAAAATTTTATGACCTTTTAGATAACTTTTCATGCCTCGTCTTTGTTCGCCTGCCAAATTTGCTTTAGCAAATTTGTGTAGAATGTATTGATGTTATAGAAAAATCTTTGATTTTTTCTATAACAAAACAAAAGAGGCATGATTAAAATTTTATAACCTTTTAGATTACTTTTCATGCCTCTTTTGTTATTAAATTACTTAAATTTCCTAGAATTTAAAATTATTTTTTCTAGTAACAACACTGCTGCATACATTACACCTGCTACAATTCCAAGGATAATAACACTTGTCATAACTAAGTCTAGTTTAAACACTTGCCCTCCATATACAATAAGGTAACCGAAGTCCTGCTTTTGATACTAAAAACTCTCCTGAAATCACTCCTACTAAAGAAAGCCCAATATTTACCTTTAATGAATTAATAAATGTTGAAAGATTTGCTGGTATTATAATTCTTGTTAATATCTGCCATTTATTTGCTTTAAATGTTTTTGCCATTTTTATAACTTCTTTGTCTGTTTTTAAAAATCCATTTAAGTTTTCTAATATTGTTACAATTAAAGAAATTGCTACTGCCATGACTATAATTGCTGGTGTTCCTGCTCCTACCCATATAATTATTATAGGACCGCAGAGCTACTTTT
The DNA here is from genome assembly GCA_948468045.1 of uncultured Clostridium sp. Lineage (GTDB taxonomy): Bacteria > Bacillota > Clostridia > TANB77 > CAG-508 > CAG-269. The sequence continues at coordinate 15,274 of CAOKGO010000029.1, forward strand.
GGCAAGCTGTTTAGTACTACCAAGTATGGTTCTGCAACTTTCGATAAGAAATCTGACCACCATAAAATAATTGCAATTATAATTCCAAGACCTGTTCCAAGTAAAAATCCAATGGCTGTTTCATAAACTGTAACTCCAATATGCATCATTAAATCGTTTGAATTCAAATTCATAAATGTATTCCAAATTCTGCTTGGACTGCTCATTATAAAGCTATCAATTATTTTTTTGTTAGCAAGGTTTTCCCAAATAGCAAGAAATAATACTAATATTGCTACTTGTGTGAACCATATCATATATTTTTTGCATTTTTGTCTCTTTAAATATTGTTTTCTTTCTTTTGATACTAAAGTTTTATTCATCTACTCCAAGCTCCTTCCATAATGTATTAAAATATTTACTAAATTTCGGGCTTTCTCTACAATTTATTGGGTTCCTATTTTCTATTTCAAAATTAATTTTATGAATATCTTTTACTGTTCCTGGTCTTGCATTTAATACAACAACCCTATCTGACATACTAATTGCTTCTGAAATGTCATGTGTTACTATTATAGCTGTCATTTTTTCCTTTCGTAAAATATTATAAATATCATTTGTTACCATTATTCTAGTTTGATAATCTAATGCCGAAAAAGCCTCATCCAGCAACAAAATCTTAGGTTTTGTTGCCAAAGTTCTAATTAAAGCTACCCTTTGCCTCATACCTCCTGATAATTCAGATGGATACTTATCTTTAAAATCATATAACTCATATTTTTTAAGCAATTCTTCTACATAAGCTTTTGATTTCTTATTTGAATTTCCTTTAATTTCTAAACCAAACATAGTATTACTTAAAATGTTTCTCCATTCTAGCAAACAATCTCTTTGCAACATGTATCCTATTTCTCCTTGTATGTATATTTCTCCATTTGTTTTTTCTTCTAATCCTGCAATTATTGATAATAATGTAGATTTACCACATCCACTTGGTCCAATTATGCTGACAAATTCTCCTTCATTTACTCTTAAATTGACATTTTTAAGAGCTGTGATTTCTCCTTCTTTTGTTTGGTATTTCTTGGTTACATTTTTGACTTCTAGTACTTTTTCCATTGATTTTTCTTCCTTTCGTTATACTTTTTACTATTATATATTATGAAAATTGTCGAAATTGTGTGTAATTATAGTTAAGTAATTTATTGATAAAAGAACAAAAGTGGCATGATTAAAATTTTATGACCTTTCAGATAACTTTTCATGCCACGTCTTTGTTCGTCCGCGAAAATTGCAAAGCAATTCTCTGTGGAACGCTTGATATTATAGGAAGTTCGTAAAACTTTCCTATAATATAACAAAAGGAGCATGATAAAAATTTTTTAACCTTTTAGATTACTTTATATGCTCCGTCTTTGTTCGTCTGCCAAATTTGCTTCAGCAAATTTGTGTAGAATATGTTTTGGTTGTATAAGAAAAAATAGGATTTGGGGGCCGTCCCCAAATCCTATACTACTCCTATAAAATCTTGGTCTAATATTTTTTTTCTTTCTTTCCAGTCTGGCATTAATATTGTGATAAAATTATAAAAGCTTTTACTATGGTTTTGATGTTTAAAATGTGCTAATTCATGTAGTACAACGTATTCTATACAACATATTGGCGTTTTTATTAAACTTAAATTAAATATGATTTTATTGTTTGTAGGAATACAACTGCCCCATCTAGCTTTCATTTGTCTTATTTCTATTTTTGGTAGTTTCACATTATATTTTTTTAAATGTTTTTGGTAGTTTATTACTAATTCTTCAAAAATACGTAGTGCATATTGCTTTAGCCATGTTTCATATACTTTTCTTATATACTTTTTGTTTTCTATATATTTTTCTTTAATATGAATCTCTATATATTTATTGTTAATTATAATATCATTTTTATTGTTTGCAATTATTTTCATTTTGTATTGTTTGCCTAATAGATATATTGTGTCACCACTTTCAAAAGTTAATCTTTCTTTTTGCTCTGCAAATGTATCATAAAAATCTTTTTGTTTTTTTATCCAATTTGCTTTTTTCTCTACAAATTCTTTTGCTTTATTTAATGGCATTTTTGTTGGTATTGATAGGCTTACTTTTTTATCTATACTTACTTTAAGATTTATATTTTTTATATTTTTTCTGTGTATTATAAAATATATTTTTTCACCATTGGCTTCTACAAACTCATTTTCCATTTTTAACATTATTCCTTTCTTAAGGCACAAATTGGTTGGAAAAGAATTAAATTTTGGCTAGGAAAACGAATTTTAAATTTATGAGGCGTACGAGTGTACGTTGATTAAATTTAAAATGAAGTTCGCCACTGCACAACGCCAAAATTGTAATTATTTTTCAACCTTTCATCCTTTCAATAAACCCTAATATTTCATTAATGCAATATTTAGTATTTCTTCAATTAATTTGTCAAGTTCTTCTATGTCAATAGAAATACTTTTATTTGTAGCATATATAAATATTGTATCATCAATAGCTTGTGCTATTTCATTATGTATATCGGTATTATGATGCCAGTCTCTTTTTATTTTTGATTCTATTTCTTTTTGAATTGTAAGTGCTATTTTTCCAACTTCTTCTATATTTGCGTTTTCTCTCATTTTTGGAACTAATTTGTCATATATTACTCCATAAAAAGCTCTACTGTTTTCATTTGTTATATTTGATGGATATAAAATACCTGAGTTTCCTTTTCTAAAGTCTTCTTTTATTTCTTGCATTTTTTCTAAATATTGACTGTCATTAATTCTTTTGTTTCTGTATTCTTCTATTGTCTCTTCTATTCTGTCTGAAAACTTTTTGTAATATGCAGGATCACTTTTTCCTTTTTCAGTAATAGTTCTTATCATTCTAGTTCTAATAGTATCTGCTTTTCCTCTATCTGTATTCATTTTTTCTAGTTCTTTTTCAAAATTTTCTGTATCAATAATGTCAACTGGTTCAGTTATTCTCATCATTTCTTTTGCAATAACACAAGTGTCTAGTAGTTTTTGCATTTTTGCTTCATATTCTTTATGATCTATTGTTTCTGAATATCTTTTTTTTACTGTTGCTCTTATACTTTGATAAAATGCTAGTGAATCTTTTAATTGTTTAATCTTTTCTTTTCCTATTTTATAATATCCTCTATCACTTGGAAGTATAATGGTTAATAGGCTTGTAAACTTACATAGTTTTTCATAAAATTCTTTTCTAATTTCTTCATTTTCAAGATATACTTCATATTCTTCAAAATCCTCTTTATTTTTTATGTCTTTAAATATATTTTGTACATCTTCATAGCTTTTAAGCATATTATCTATTTCTGTATCTATATAATATACTGATGATTTAACATCATTTTCTTCAAATTCTTCTAGTCCCGCATTTTCGTACATGGTTAGAGCTTTGTCTAATTCTCCAAGTAGACCTCTATAATCAACAATATAACCATAATCTTTTCCATCACATAATCTATTAACTCTAGCTATTGCTTGAAGTAGATTATGTTCTTTTATATGTTTATCTAAGTACAATGTTGATGCTCTAGGAGCATCAAACCCAGTCAACAATTTGTCTACTACAATAAGAATGTCAATATCTCCATTTAAAAATTTTGATTTAGTAATTTCTTCATATTCTTCTTCATTTTTGTAATCTGAAACTGCCTCAATATAATATTTTTTTACTATATCATTTGTATCGCTGTTTATATCATCCTCTCCCTCTCTCATATCTGGAGGTGATATTATGAATGCTGTTTTTAACTCTGGAAATTCATCTTTAAAAATTTTATAATATTTTATTGCTTCAATTTTTTTGTTACATGCAAGCATACTATTGAAACCTGTATCTTTTAATGTTTCTTTATAGTTTTTTGCGATATCCCATGCTATTAGTTCAAGCCTTTGTTCTGATGATGCAACTTTTTCGAATCTACTCCATTTCTGCATTGCTTGTTTTTTTTGTTCTTCTTTTAAATTTCTAGTGAGCATTTCTAATCTCATATCTATTGCTTCTCTTGCTACTTCTTGATCAACCATTTTTCCTTCATATATGATAGGAACAATGGCTTTGTCTTTTAATGCATCATCTAAAGAATATTTGTGTATTAAACCACCAAATTTGTCAAATATGTTTCTATCTTTTTTCATTATTGGAGTTCCTGTAAATGAAACATAAATAGCACCTTTGAAAACTTCTTGCATTCTCCTATTAATTTCTCCATATTGTGTTCTATGCCCCTCATCTACTAATATATATGTGTTTGGGCTATCTATTACCATATTTTCTTTATTGGCTACTGTTTCGAATTTGTTTACAACTGTTGTTATAACTCTAATTTTTTCATCTTTGATTAAGTTTACTAAATTTTCTCCTGTGCTTGCTCTTGCTGCTTCCACTCCTATTTTATTAAAAGTTTTATGTATTTGCTTGTCTAGATCTATTCTATCTGTAACTACAACTACTTGAGGATTTTTTATGTTTTTGTCTTCCATTATTTTTCTTGTAATATATACCATTGTAATGGATTTTCCTGATCCTTGTGTATGCCAAATTACACCACCTTTGTTTTGTTTTTTTATTTTTTCTATGGTTGCTTTTACTGCAAAGTATTGCTGATATCTGCATATTTTTTTTGTTGTTCCTTCAAAAATAATAAAGTCTTTTATTATTTCTAATAGTCGATTTGGTTCAAATAGTGAGATAATGTCTCTATCTTGCTTTGTTGCTTGTCTATTTTTGATAATATTTTTTAGGAATTTTTCTTGCCATTCTATTTCTTTTTCATTCCATTTTGCCCAAAATTTATCTGGTGTACCACATGTAGCATATTTGGTTTCATTTTTATTTGTCGCCATAACAATTTGGATAAACTTAAATAATTGTGGTATGTAGTCTGGTTTTTGATTTCTAATGTTTTGTGATATTGCTTGTAATATTGGCACTGATGAGTCTTTACATTCTATAACTCCTATTGGAATTCCGTTTATAAAAATTACAATGTCTGGTCTAGCATAATTTTTTCCATTCATTCTTGATACTGAAAATTCTTCTGTAACATAGAAGTCGTTGTTTTCTATATGTTCAAAGTCTATAAATTTTATATTAAATGACCTTTTGCTTCCATCTACCATGTTTTCTTGATATGATTTTCCTAAAGTTAATATGTCATATATTTTTTCATTTGTGCTTATTAAACCAGATACTAAGTCTTCATTTAAGTCTTTTATGGCTTGTCCAATAGTTCCCGCAGAAAATTTGTATTCTTTTCCTTGATATTCATAACTGTTTAGTTCTTTTAGTTTTTTTTCTAATATGTCTTTGAATATGACGTTGCTTAATATGTTGTTTCTTAGGGTTTTGTTTTCTTCTTCTGATATGTATTTATAACCTAGCTTTTTTAATACTTCTATTGCTGGTCTTTGACTTGTTGTTTGTTCGTTTGCTATTGGTATTTTTTCTTCCATTAGTGCCTCCTTTTTTAAATTTTTACTTTTATTTTTCCTGTTAATAATTGTTGCATTAGGGCTTTTTTTAAGTTTCTATAATTTTCTACTTGTTTTTCTAATAAACATTTTTGTTCATCTATTTGGTTGACTATTTTGGCAAATTCATTTTGGACTTTAATTGGTGGTATCGGAATTTTAATACTTCCATATTGCTTTGAATTAATATTAGGCTGTGCACCTCCTCTTTGTGCTTTTTCAATCCATTTAATATATTTACTTGTTTGAGTAAATCTAAATATATATTCTGGATTTACTATTTTTAGGTTTAATCTAAACCTAATACAATATCCAGCATATATACATTTACCATCCTAGTATAATAATGTTAAGTTAAAAATAACTTGACATTATTTTATTTTT
>CAOKGO010000030.1 GCA_948468045.1 uncultured Clostridium sp.
CTTGTTTCTTCTTTATTTCAATTTTGCGTAATAATAAAGGGATTGTGTTTTTGTTGTATAAGAAAATTTAAAGATTTTCCTATATGAGAACAAAAAAGCATGAAAAAATATTTTCATGCTTTTTATTAGGTATCTTAATTTCCAAATGGGCATATTGGTGCCTGTCCCATTTATGCCCAAAAGGGCTACTCAGTGCCTGTCCCATTTATGCCCAAATGTTATTTTAGAATTTTCTTTTTGATTAGGATTATTCCACATACTAGTATGCCTAATGAGCTGATTGCTAATATTGTGTATGCTATGTAGTTATAGCTTAGTCCTGTTGGTGGTATTATATATACAGATTCTGATTGACTATCATCTATTTCATGTTCTGTTGTGTTTGGTATGTAGTTTCCTGGTATTGTTACTAAGGATGATCCTCCTGTTTTTGTTATTTTTATTATTTCTGCGTTGTTTACTAATAGGTTTTCTTTGTTGTTTGATAATAGTTTGTAATTATCTATTGTAATTTCTGCTGTGCTTTGTTCTTCTGTTTTTTCTCCTGTTTTTGGTTTTAGTGTTTTTAGTAGTTCTTTGCTTGAGTCTCTGTCTTCGTTTTCTCCTATTAATAATATTTTTGATGTACTTTTTAGTGTTTTTTGTAATTCTTTTCCTAGTAATCCTTTGTTTATTAGCTCGTTCTTTTTGTTGCTGTCTTGTATTAGTTCTCCTATTCCATTTAGATTTCCACCTATTACTAGTCTGTTGTCTAAGTAGTCTATTATGTTGTTTGCTTTTAGTGTTACTAGTTCATTGTTGTTTGGTGTGTATTCTTTTCCTTCTCCATATAGGTAATAGTTTTTGTTGTTGTAATCTAATTCGCTTACGTTTGTTACTTTTAGGTTGTATCTTATTCCTAGTTTTGCACCTTGTATGATTTCAGAATCTACTTCAAATTTAACTTCTCCTGGCTGATTATCTTTGTTTGGTATGTATACTGCATGTTTTGCTATGCCTTTTATTTTTCTTTCTCCTGTTTCTGGGTCTGTGGTTATTTGTGCATCGCTTAGGGTTAGTCCATTTGCTGCTGTTAGTTTAGCTGTTTTTATGTTTTTTTCTAGTGATAGTGCCTGCCTTGCTCTTTCTACTATTCCAAAGTCCATATTTTGTATATAGTTTTGGTGTTCTTCTGTTTTTACTACATATTGACCGTTCATTTTTAGTGTTCCGTCTTCTTCTTTTTCGTATTCTTTTTTGTAGTCTGTGGCTGAATCTGTGTATTCTATATTAACTCTGAATTCTGGTGTTGTGGAGTCCATTTTGGTGATTAGTTCTACTTTGTTTCCGTTTTGTAATTCTATTTCTCCTCCAATGTTGTTTATTGAGCTTTTGTTAGAATTTGTTATTATTTTTGTTTGATTGTCTATTTGCAGTCTTGAGCCTGTTGGTAGGTTTTGGTTTTTATCATAATTGTCTATTGCGTCTGTGTATCTTGGTTCTTTTTCTTTATACCATTCTATATTATTTGCTCTTTCTTTGTTTTTATATATTGTTCCTTTATAGTCTTGTACTGTTATTTGCTTTTCTTGGTCGTCTGTGTCTTTATATTTTTGTCCTCCCCATGTATATATTACTTTGTAATTGTTTGGTATAATTCCTCCTATATAGAATTCTCCTTTTTCATTTGTTGTTACTACTGCTGGCTCCCATTTTTGTTTTTCTTCATTATATTTATTTGCTATTTTTCCAGTTTTGCTATTTATGATTGTAACTGTTACTTCTGGTATACCAACTTCTCCTTGTGTATATATTCCATCTCCTTGCCTGATTTCTCCTGTTTTTAGTTCTTTTTCTGTGCTATCTAAAAATACTGTTCCTTTTACTCTTCGTTCTTCTTGCAATTGTAATAATAGTCCTGGTGCTTTGTCTGTGTCATCTTCATAAGTTTTTATGTTTCCTATTTCTATGTTTCCTGGCTCAGAGTCTATGTCTATTCCTGCATATATTTTTCCGTTTTCTTTGTTTGTATATGAACTTATTTCTGCTATGTTGTCTAGTTTTGTTCCATTTGTTAATATTTCTATTATTTTGTCTTCTTTTACTTGTAGTTGTACATAGATGTGTTCTTCTTTGTTTGGTGCTATTTCTAAATTCATGTTTTTTATTTTTATTTTATAGTAATTATCATTTTTAAAGTTTACAAATTCATAATCTAGTTTACTTGTTTCTTTTATGTCTCCATTTTCTTCTATTTCTTTTCCTATTGATATTTTGCTTTTGTTGTTTTCGTATTTTTTGTCATAGTAGTCTTCTATTTCGTTTATTACTTCTGTTAGTGTTCCTGATGCATTTTTTATTCCTATTTTATAGGTTAAAGATATTTTTAGTTCTTTATTGTCTTCTTTGTCTGGGCTGTCTTTGTAGTATATGTCTGATGAGTATAATGCTCTTGTATATGACATATTTCCATATTTAGAACCAAATTTTACTTGTGGACTTATGTTATATCCATTTCCACCGTTTTCTGCATATAAATTAGGGTTAAATCTGTCTGCATATTTATAAATATGTTCTTTTCCATTTATGCTTATTTTTGCTGAATTTAAGTCTTTTACTAGACTTATATCTGGTCTTGCTCTTTCTACTATTCCTAAATTGATATTTTTTATTTCTTCTATTTCTTTTGTATAAATGTCTTCTAGTTCAAAGGCAGTTTGTCCTAAAAATCCGTTTTGCTTGGTGTTTGCTATAATTTCATATTTTTTTGCCATTTGTGATATTGGATATTTTTGCCCATTATAACCATATACTCCTCCTTCATAGTCTAAAGTTGATGTGTAATTGGTTTGGTTATATTTTAAGTCTATTCTTCCTTTGTTTCCTATTGCTTGACCTTTTATAATTTCTGCAAATTTGTTGTTAAATTCCTCTCTTGTTGTTCTTTCTGTTGCTTTACTTCCATTACTTATGTTTGGATGTGCTGTTACTGCTTTATATGCCATTCCATTGTATGTGAATTCTATGTAAGCTCCATCTTGTAGTTTTTCAATTTCTATTTCTTTGAATTGGTATTCTCCTGATTGATTTGTTATTGCTACTGCTGGTCCATCTGCTCTTGTGTTTAGTGTGTTTCCGTTTGCGTCTTTTACTTTTACTTTTATGTTTGCTACTTTTTTGTCTGGTGCAATTGCTGTATTGTATAAATTGTCATAGCTATTGTTTTTGTTTGTTGCTGGGAAGTCCTCCCATGTATAACCAGATATTTTTACGTATTTTCTTTTGTTTGTAATGTTTGCATTTATGCTTTCTCTATATTTTATTTGTATTTGGTCTTCTATTTTTAGCGGTTGGTTTATGCTACAATATTCATATGAGTCATTTTCTCTTTGTATTTCATATAGTTCACATATAGGGTTTTCTTCAAAACATATTTCTTGTTTTGGTTTATACCACTCAGCTTCGTTTATGTCTGTTGTCCATGTTACTGGATTTGTTCCTTTTCCTCCTTTTGCATATTCTTCTGAATTTTGTTTTTTTATTATGAATCTTGTGTTGTTTAGTTCTTTTTTGGTTGTTTCATCTGTTTTTTTAATTACTAGGTATCCTCTTGGTTGATTTTGTATTGTTACACTTATTGGGTTTCCTAAGCTTATATTAATAATGTCTCCTACTTTTAATTTTTCTTCTTCTGTTTTGTTACATGGTTCATAATATCTATTGTGTGCTTGTACTTCATATAATTGATATCTTCCCATTTCTGTTCTGTCTATTACTATTTTGTCTCCTGATTTGTATTCTGTTGCTTCTTCTATTGTGTCTGACCAACCTCTGTTTGTTACTGAGTTTATTCCTCCTGTTTTGTATTTTCCTGTGTCTAGATTTTTTAAGACGAATCTCGCGTTTGTTAAAATTTCTTCGTTCTCACTATCTTTTTTTATTATTTGTATGTAATCATAGGCTTTGGTTTCAACTATAACAGTATGGTCTTGTGTTATATCTAAAAATTCTATGCTTCCTCCATCATAGTATTTTGTTACATCTTGTTTTTCTCCATCTATAGTAACTGAGCTAACGTAATATCCGTCATTTGGTGTGAATTTAACTGTTTTGTTGTTATGTATGTCTATATTTGTAGTTGGTGTTATTGTTCCATTTTTTATACTTGTAGTAACTGTATAATATAATGGTGTTTGTACTATATTTGATTGTAGTGTTTTGGTTTCATTATTAATTGTGTATGTTGTACTTGATTTATTTGTTATTGAATTTGTGTTTATTAATTTGGGACCTGTTTGGGCTTTTACTGATACTGGAATGTTTATATTGTATGTGTGTGCATAAAATTCTACTTTGTTTAACATTGCACTTTTAGCTGTGGCTGTAACTACATTGTTTGATGTAGAAATATCAAAATAACTTGTTTTGTTTTCTCCATTTTCATTTGTAATGTAAACATTTCCTACTATTGATAAATTTTTATCTAGAGTATCTGAGATTTTTATGTTTGAATAGTGTGTGTTTTTATATAAGTTGGGATAGATTTCATTGAAATTGATTAATGTTCCATAATAGTTGTTTGGTATGTATTGTGAAACAGTATAAGTAAATTTTTCTTGTTCTTTTACTTTTTGTTTATTAACTGTTTTTGTTGGACTTTCTATTTTATATGGGTATGGGGACATGAAGTTAAATCCCATTCCACATCCTGTTCCTCCATATCTGAAACTATATGTAGAGTTAATTAAATTAGTAGTAGTAATAAATACAGATGTTTTATACCAAATACCATCTGTGATTAGTCCTCCATCTTTTTGAACTGCAATTCCTCTTGATATTTCTTGTAATGTTGCTGGGTTTTTACCAGATTTTCTATTTTTATTGTAATAAATTGTTGAATTTCCTGTATTTGGTACTAGTCCTTCATTTCCACCTAAAAATTGATTTCTATATGATCCTGTATTATTTACAACATCTAAATCATATAAAAAACTATTTACATTAGTAATTCCTGCTAAAACTCCACTTTCTTTATTTGTGCTTTTGTTGTAATTATAAGTGTCTGAAACATAATATGTCATAGTAAAATTACAATCAGCAAATCTTGCACGTAAAGAAAATTTTATTATTTCTCCTCTAGTTATTGGTCTAGAATAATTGTATCCATTATTAGGTACTGGATTTTCTTGGGAATTACAAAAGTCTGTTTTTGTGAATGCTATTCCTACTCTGTTGTCTCTTGCTGTTCTCCATACATTTACATTTGTTAGTTTTATTACAACATCTAAGCTTCTACCATTTTTGTCTACTGCACAATGTGTTATTTGTATTATCGCTTGTTGACCATTATATAGATATATTTCAGGTACATTAATACCGTTTTGGGTACTCCAAGTTACTGTTCCATCATTTCTTAATATTTTTATTTGTGTACTGTTACTATAAAATAATGTAGAGTATGAGTAATTATTGTCCATATTATTTATAGCACTCCAGTCTTTGTATGTGATGGTTGCAGCATATGTATTGTTTCTTGTTTCTCCACTATTTAATCCATTAATTAAAAAGATAAATAAAAAAATTATAATTATAGTAATTTTTTTTATTATTGTTTTTTTCATTTATGTTGCCCTCCTATACAATTCTTCTATTTTACAATACTATTTTTTGCTGTCTTTGTAAATACTTGATTTTCCCATTGTTTTTCAGGTGATTCTATCTTACTAGGGATGCTCACTTTAGGCATTTTGCGTCATTTTATTAAGTTTTATTTACAGTTTTGTTACATTGTTTATTTTTGATTTTTAATTGCTTTTTTATTTTTGCGGTTGACCAAACCAACTATATATATCAAAGAAGGAGATTTATTTTACTCATAACTAGAAGCTTTTAGAACCCCACGTAAAACGTGAGGCTTTATTATACAAGAACAAAAGGAGCATGATAAAATTTTTTTGACCTTTTAGATTTCTTTGCATGCTCCGTCTTTGTTCGCCTGCCAAATTTACTTTAGTAAATTTGTGTAGAATGTTTGATGTTATGGAAAAATTGGAGATTTTTCCATAACAGAACAAAAGGAGCATGATAAAATTTTTTTTGACCTTTTAGATTTCTTTGCTTGCTCCGTCTTTGTTCGCCTGCCAAATTTACTTTAGTAAATTTGTGTAGAATGTTTGATGTTATGGAAAAATTGGAGATTTTTCCATAGCAGAACAAAAGGAGCATGATAAAATTTTTTTTGACCTTTTAGATTTCTTTGCATGCTACGTCTTTGTTCGCCTGCCAAATTTACTTTAGTAAATTTGTGTAGAATGTGTTTTTTTGTATAGGTAGAATCAAAGATTTTACCTATACAAAAAAATAGGATTTTGGGGCCGTCCCCAAATCCTATTTTTTTATTACATTACTTTTTTCTTGATGAAGATTACTCCTACTGCTAATGTTGCAAATGCTGTTATTCCTGTTATTATTGGTAGGATGTAGTTTTTATTTTCTCCTGTTGCTGGTGTTACTATTGTTGTTTCTGCCATACTGTCATCTGTTTCTGTATGCCCTGCTCCTGGTACATAGTTTCCTGGTGTTGATTGTGTTTTTGCTCCTCCAGGTTTGTTTGTTTCTACTACTTCTGTTTCGTTGTTTAGTGAAATTTCGTCTGATGATGATATTATTTTTGATACTTTTAGGGCTACTTCTGCAAATTTTCCTGGTTCTAGGTTTTGTTTTTTTAGTGCTTCTGTATATAATATTGCTTTTTGATTGATTTGTGTGTCTTCATTTTTATATACGTTTTCATATACTAGTTTTTCTAGTTCTTCTTGGTTTTCTATTACTTTCCAGTCAGGGTTACTATTACTGTCAAATGCCCAATCTCTGTCTAGGTAGTCTATTATTCCTGTTGGCTCTATTGTTACTAGTTTTCCGTCTGTTATTCCGTATTTATAGAATTTTTCTGATATATAGTCTAATTCGCTTATGTTTGTTGCTTTTATTCCATATTCTACTTCTATTTTTGTTCCTTGTATTAGTTCGTTGTCAAGTTCTAGCTTGATGAATCCGTTGTTGTATTCGTCTGGTTTCATGTAGCTTATATGGTCTCTTTGTCCTGTTATGTTTCCGTTTTCGTCTACTTGTAAATCTGCTATTAATTGACCATTTGCTAGTGTTACTTTCATTGCTTTTACTCTTTTTTCTAGTTTTATGTCTTGTTTTGCTCTTTCTATGATACCAAAATCCACATTTTGTACTTTATATGTGTATTTGTCTCCTGATGATGCTGTGTATATGTCATCATATTCTACTCCTAGACCCATTGTTGGTGTTGTTGAGTCCATTTTTGTTCTTGTTATTTTTCCGTTTGTGTCTTTGTTGTTTCTTTTTATTTCTTCATCAATTTGTAGTCTTGATCCTTTTGGTGCTTCTTGGTCTTGGTTATAATTGTCTATTGCGTCTGTTTGTCTTTTTTCTACATTTTCTTTATACCATTTTTTGTTTGTTTGGTTTCTTGTGCTGTCATAGGTTGTTCCTTTGTAGTATTGTACTTCATATGTTTTGTCTCCCCATGTGTATGTTAGTGTATAGTCTCCTGGTATGTAATTTGATATGTAGAAGTCTCCGTTTTCGTCTGTTGTTGTTTTGTATTCTTTTCCACTTCCTGTGTTTTCTGTAAGTTTGATTTCTACTCCTTTGATGCCTTTTTCTCCTTCTTCGTATGCTCCGCTTCCTGTACGTATTTTTGCTGTCATTACTTTGCTTGGGTCTTGTCCATTTTCTGCTACTACTTGGTCTTCAAATACTTTTCCTGCAAGTTCTCTTGCGTCTGTTACTTCTAGTTGTAGTGCTGGTGCTTTGTCTGTGTCGTCTTCGTATGTGTTTTCTTGTTCTGGTGTAGCGTTTCCTGGATTAGAGTCTGTGTCAATTCCTGCATATCTTTTTTCTCCATCAAATACAGAGTATGAAGTGATTTCTATTATGTTGTTTAATATGTCTTTGTCGTCTGATTTTTCTCCTACGTCTTTGTCTTTTAGTATTGTTGCTACTTGCTCTCTACTTAGTTTGAATTGTACGTATATTGTTTGTTCTTTTTGTGCTTCTATTTTGCTGTTTGTTCTGTTGTCTATTGTCATTTTTGTGTATTCTTGGTTGTAACTTGCTTCTTGGTGTGCTAAGTCTCCTGTTACGTTTCCTTTTTCGTCTAGGTTTGTTCCTACATTGATTAGTTCGTATCTGCTGTCATAGTAGTCACTTAGGTTGTTTACTTGGACACTTAGTGTTGATGATTGGTTTTTCATTGTTATTTTGTATGTTATGTATGCTTTTAGTTCTTTGCTTTTGTCGTTTTCGTTGATGTAGTCATAGTCTGATTTGTATACAGGTCTTGTGTATTTCATAGTTCCATATTTGCTTCCAAATTTAACTCCTACATTGAATCCTTCTCCACCGTATTCTCCTGCATTTAAAAATCTTTGTGCATATGTGTATGTGTGTTCATATCCATTTACTGCAAGTCTTACGTTTTGGATGTCTTTTACTAATGCGATGTCTGGTTGTTCTCTTCTATATAGTCCTAAGTTTACAAATCTTAATTCTTCTTCTCCTGCTATATAGTGGTCTTTTAGGTTGAATGATGCTGCGTCTGTGTTTGCTGTTATTGGATAGTTTCCTATGTTGTTTTGTATCATGTATTCGTTGTTTATGTTTTGGTAGTTTCCTTGGCTGTTTAGTTTTGCTTCGTGTTCTGCTTCGTTTATTGTGTATGTTAATTGGTTTTTCTCTTCTCCACTACTGTTTTTTGTTATACCTGTATCTCTTGTTTTACCCTCTACTATTGCAAAATTTTCGTTGAATGTATTTCTTTCTTGTTCGTTTTCTGCTGCTTTTGAACCGTTGTTTTTGTTTGTGTTTGGTACTACATTTGTGTATGTTAGTCCATCATATTCAAATTCTACATAGTAGTTTTCTAGATTTCTTTTTAGTATGTCTACAAATTGGTATTCTCCGTTTCCGTTGTTTCCAACGTCTAGGTATTGGTCTAATTTTGAGGTTAGTTGTTTCATTTCTTGACCTGTTTTATCATGTTTTACTATTTGCTTTGTTGCTTTATCTCTTAATTTTACTTCGATGTTGTTGAATAATAGGTCTTTGGTGTCTGGTAGGTCCATTCCGTTTTCTGTGTTTTTAGATTCTGTGTCTTTGAATAGTCCGTTTCTTTCTGATGTTTTTCCGTCTATTATGTCTTCCCATACATATCCTGATAGTTTGATATATTTTCTTTCATTGTATACTGTTAGGTTGTTTGCAACATTGTTGTTTGTACTTCCTCCTGGTTCTGTGTCATATGATTTTTGTCTCTTTATTGTTACTGGTATTTCTTTTCCGTTTCCACCTTTTCCGTCTATTGTCCAAGTGATATAGTTATCGTCTATTTCATATCCATAGTGTTTGTTTCCAACTGATGTTTCTATTACTGTGTAGTTGCCTTCTAATAGGTTGAATATTTGTAGTTTTCCATTTGTATCTGTTATGAATTCTGTTGCTTCATTTTCATTGTTTGTGTATTTTATTCCTCCTATGTAGATTTTTCCTGTTACTGTTTTTTGTGTGTTTCCGTTTGTGTCTGTTACTATGATGTATCCTTGTGTGCCTTTAATTTTGAAGCTCATTCCATCTAGTGGTTTTCCTGTTTCTTTGTCTTTTTTCTCTAAGAATAAGTTTCCTGTGTGTTTTAGGTTTGTTAGTGTATATGTTAGTATTTGTCCTGATCCTATTGTTGTATTTGCTTTTGCGTCTGGGTTGTATCCATAGTGTGGGTTGTCAATTTCTATAATTGAGCAGTTTGTGTTTGCTGGTAGGTTTTCTATGTAGATTCTTCCGTTTGCGTCTGTTGTTTCTGTGTATTTGCTATTTCCTGCTTGTATTGTTATTTTTACTCCTTCTAGTTTTTTGTTTGTGTTGTCTGCATCTACTTTTATTACTTCTATTGCTCCTCTTATATTTGTCCATTCTATTTCTTTTTGGTTGTGTATTGGTGTTTCTTCTTCTTCTATGTCTTCTGTAAATATACTGTCTGTTATTACGTCTTGCCCTGATGGGTTGTTGTATCTAACTTGTCCTTGTGTTGTTATTCTCCATTTTTCTACTCCTGATTTGCTTGTTGCTACTTTTACTTTTGCTACTCCGTCTTTACATGCTGCTGTTGAAACTTTTATGTAGAATGTAAGGTTTCCTGTTCCTGTTAGTGTCATAGCACTTCCACTACTATTACATAGTGTATAATTAATGTTTGTTCCTTTTTTGTTTGTTACTGTTACTTTATATCCATTGTCTCCTTGTGTTGAACTGTAGAATTGGAATGGTCCAAATATGCATTCTGCTCCTGATGTTTTCATTTGTATGTCGTCATTTAGTTTTCTTAGGTCTATTGAGATGTCGTCTCTTTTGATAAGTTGTCTATATGTTGTTCCATATGTTCCTGCATTATAGAATGTTCCACTTACTGCTGCTGCTCCTGGTTGGGCACATGTTGCTGAGCCTACTGTGCTTCCATAGAAGTATGTACTACCATATGCGTTGAAGTGATCTCCATTTGGTCCTCCGTTTGGATCAAATGTAAAGTATTCTGTGGCTGGTGCTGATGCTGCTTGTGTGTTGATTTTCATTCCTCCTGAAATTATTACTGTTATTAGTATTGCTCCAAATAGTGATATTTTTCCTAATTTTAGTAGTCCATATTTTGATGCTATGAAAATTCCTATTCCTACAACTACTGCAAGTACAATTCCTATTGATATGTATACTACTATTCCTGTGCTAACAGAGATTATTACATCTGCTTCTGAGTAGTCGTCTTCTCCTTTTACTTTGTTTGCTGGTGTTGAGTCTTTGTCTTTTATTCCTAATGAGTTTGTTATGTCTCCTATTTCTGCTGCGTTTGTGAATGTTCCTGTGTTGTTTGCTGTCATTTTCTTTGTTGCAATTAAGGTTAATTCTATATTTTTTCCTGGTTCTATTTTTTTGTTTGATATGCTTGTGTTTATAAGTTGTCCATTTCCTGTTGCTGACCAGTTTGTGTTCATTTCAGATGAGAATGTTAGTCCATCTGGTAAGTAGTCTATTACTTTTCCTATTGTTGCTGGTATTTCTCCTTCGTTTGTTACTACTATTTTGTATTCTATTACTACTGTTGCTCCTTCTATTTCTTTTGCTCTTATTTCTACTTTTGCTAGTTTTTCGTTTTGGTATCCATATTGTTTTGTTCCGTTTTTTGTTGTTACTGTTATTTTGTTTATTGTTTTGTCTAGTTTGAAGTCACATATTTTGTTTTGTATTAGACCTATGTCCATGTTAGATATTGATGCTTGTAAGTTGCTTACTTCAATAACTCCTACTTTCATGTTGTTTCCGTTTAGTGTTAGTTCTTTTGTTGCTGCATCTGAATTGTTTGTTGTTGGTACTCCGTTTTTTTGGTATTGTGTTACTCTAAATGTATTTGTGTCGTATTGGAATATTACTGCATAGTTTCCTGCTTTTATGTCTGTGAAACGGTATGTTCCATTGTTGTCAGTTTCAGTTTCTTTTACTACTGATGCATCTTTTGCATTTATTAATGTTACTTTTATTCCATTTAATAGTTTTTCACTTGTTTGTCTTTGTCCATCTTCGTTTTGGTCTAACCATGCTAACCCTGAAATGCTATTTGTGCTACTTGGGTTTTCAGGATTACTTGGGTTTTCTCCTGGATTTTCAGGATTACTTGGATTTTCTCCTGGGTTTTCAGGATTTCCTGGGTTTCCTGGGTTTTCTCCTGGGTTTTCTGGTTCTTCTGGTTGTTCATTGGTTATTGGTAATATTGTGTGTGTTATTACATTTGATGTTTTTTCTTTTATTAGTTCTCCTGTTATTGTTGCACTGTTTTCTACTTTTGTTTTTTCATATACTGCTTTTGCTGTTGTTTTTATGTTTATTTTTGAACTTTCTCCATATGGTATTGTTAAGTATAGGTTTATGTCTGGTAATTTGTTTTCATTTTTTGTTGATGTGTAGATTTCTTCTGTTATTGCTTCTTGTTTTTTGAAGTTTTCTGTGAATTTGTATCCTCCGTCTTCTTGTTCTATTTTTTCTTGCTCCCAGTTGTCATATGTTACACTGATTGGTTTTACGTTTTCTGGTAAGAAGTCTGCAACATTTACTTGGATAGATGAGTATGCTGAATTTCCTAAGTTTGTTCTTCCTGTGTTTGTTACTGTTAATTCATAGTTTATTTCTTCGTCATATTTTACTTCTTCACCTTCATTACTTGATTTCATGTCTACTTCTACACTTTCGTATCCATACTCGATACGATTCTCGTTTGATTTGTATGTTATTCCATCTATTTGTGTTGTTGCTGTTGCTGCTAGTTCTATTTTTGAGGTTGATGTTTCTGGTGTTGTGTCTAAACGGTTCATGTGCCCTGCTATAAAGTATTCTTTGTTTGTTTGCATTTTTACTGTTATTATGTTGTCTTCTATTTTTGTGTTTTGTTCTAGGTCTAGTTTTTTACCTTCTTCTTTTTCTACTATGTATTCTAGTTTGAATTCTTTTGGTGCTTTTAGTTTTAGTTCTATTTGTTTTGTTTCTTCACTTTTTACTAGAATGTTGTATATCCATTGGTCTTTTGTTGTTCCTAGGAATGCTCCTAAGAATAGTTTTGCTTGTGCTGGTTTTATTTGGTTTGTTGTTTTGTATGTTGCACTTTCTACTTCTCCAATGTAAGCTTTTATTGTTGTTTCTATTTCTTTTTGGTTTTGTCCTTCTTCTAGGTCATTTGCTTTTATTTCATAATATTTTGTGATTGTTTCTCCTGGTTTTAGTGTTCCTATTTCTATTTCTTTTTCTTTTATTGATTTTTTTAGGTGATATTCGTATTTTCCTGTTGTTTTGTCATATTCTGCTTCTAGTTCTGCATATGTAACTCCTTCTGGGATGTTTGCTATTACTTTTACGTTTTCCATTGTTTTGTTGCTTGTGTTTGTTACTTTTATGTTATTTTTTACGTATTCACCTTCATATATTGTTTCTTCAGCTGTTGTTGCTACTTCTAGTTGTAGTCCTTCTATTGCTTGTTCTTTTTCTTGTGCTATTTGATAGTTTTGTTCTTTTTCTTCTATAAATATTGGTTGCTCTTCTTTGTAGTTTTCTATTTTTAATGGTAGTTCCTTGTTTCCTGTTTCTGTTGTGTTATCTAATGTGTATTGGTTTGTGTATTTTAAGTTGATGTTTGATTGTGTGTTTTCTATGTCTTTTTTTAGTATTATTGTTGCTGTTATTTTTACGTCTGTTGATAGCTCTAGTGCGTTTTCATTGTATTGGTTTTGTTCTCCTTCTAGTTTTGCTGTTATTGTTTGGTTTCCGCTTTCATTTGTTTCTATTGTTGTTTCTTTTATTTGTAGTCCGTTTTCATGGAATATGCTGCTGTTTTGTAGTATTACTTTTTCTACTTCGTTTGGTAGTTCAATTTTTAGTTCTGGGTTTTTGAACATATTGTCTTTTGCTGTGCTTGCTTTTAGATTTATGTCAAATGTGATTTCGTTTTGTTGTTTGTTTGTCCATTCGTTGTTGTTTATGTTTATTTCTATGTTTGTTTTTGCTTCTTTTATAGGTGTTGTTTTTTCGTTTGTGTCTTCATATGTTTGTTCTTGGTTTATTCTTTTTATTTGATTTATTGTTTTTATGCTTGTTAGGTTTGTTGTTTGGTTTTTGATTTCTTTTGTGTTTTCTATTTGTATTGTTCCTATGTTTTGGATTTTACTTGTTTTTATTGTTATTTCTTTTGGCTCGTTTTCGTAGTTTATTGTTTTGGTTCCGTCTTCTTCCCATTGAGTTTCTTGGTTAATAATAGCTAGTTGGTTTCCTTCGTTGTCTATGATTTCTAGTGTTCCGTTTTCTCCTAATATTTTTTCTATGTTTTGTTTATTTATTTTGCTACTTTTGTATATTAGGTTGTTGTTTTGTGTTTCTTCTTCATTTATTAGTGTGTTTGTTTCTTTTATTTCTAAGTTTTCTTGTGCTTCTTTTTTGCTTATAAATATTTCTTGTTTTTCTGTGTATTTTGTGTTGTAGTTTGTTCCGTTTATTTGGTTTGATTTAATGTATCCATTGTATATTTCTTCTGTTTTGTGATTTATTGAGGTTATTGTTCCTATGTTTTCAGATGCTACTGCTTCTATGTTTTCTTGTGCTTGGATTGTTATTGCGTTTTCTGCTTCTAGTTCTGCTTTTGCTGATATTTGTATTGATAGGTCTTTTTCTTCGTTTTCTTGTGCATAGGTATTATAGTAGCAAATGATTGTGTATTCATCTGTTACTTTTTTGTCTGCTTTTATTGTTACTTTTCCATCGTTTTGGTTGTATTGGTGGTTGATTTGTTCGTTGTTGTTTGTTTCAATTACTTTTATGTCATATGGATATTTACCATCGATTTGTTTTAGTTCGATGGTTGTTTCACTGTTTTTGACTGGAATGTAACTGTCTTTTTCATATTCGATTTTTTCTTTTATTTTGTATTGTACTAGTGTTTCTTTGTTTTGGTTTTCTTCGTAGTTTATGTATTTTTCTAGTTTTGCTTGTATTAGCAGTGTTTGTGCCTCTGATCCAAAACTTATGCTTGGCAATAGTTTTATTCCTAATACTATTGTTGAAAGTATGGCTAGTATTAGTAATGTGTATGCCATTGTTTTTGTTTTGTTGTTTGTTTTTTTGTTCATTTTAAACCTCCTAAATCATTAGGTATTTTGTTCTTTGTCTTATACCTAATCTTTCTATTTTATTATATATTCTTTTTTTGAAAAAAATCAACCTTTTTCTTTTGTTTTTTGCTTGTTTTGAGTGCTTTTTTCTTACGGATATTTTATTTGTTTGTTTATTTTTGTAAAATATTATTTTTTTATTACATTTTTGTAATTTTTTGTAATATTTGACACGGTTTATTATTATTATACACTTTTTTGTTTTATTTTTCAATGGTTTTGGGCGAATTTTTGCAAAAAATAACTTTTTATGTGAATTGTACTTTTTTCGTTTTGCTTACCTTTTTTGGGCATATTTGGGACAGGCACTGAGTAGCCCTTTTTGGCATATTTGGGACAGGCACTGAGTAGCCTTTGTTTTTATTTTTTCACTTTTTTTGTTTTTTTGCATATTATATTACATAGTTTTTTATGATTTGCATAGTTTTAATTATAAGGGTATATGAGGTGATTGTTTTGAATAATTTGAATAATATGAATTTTGATGAGAATACTGTTGATAAGTTAAAGGATATGCTTAATAAGGGTGAGCTTAATGATGTTGTTTCTAAGATTTCACCTGAGATGATTCAGAATTTTTCTTCTATGTTTAATGGTCAGATGAATAATGGGGATTCTAATGTTTCTAATGGTTCTAATGGCTCTAATGGTGGTAGTTCTTCTACTGGGTCTAATTCTAATGGTTTTGATTTTAGTCAAATTGATATGAATACTGTTTTGAAGATGAAGTCTGTTATGGATAATTTGAATAATAAGGATGATCCTAGGTCTAATTTGCTTTATTCTTTGAAACCTTATCTTCGAGAGGAAAAACGTGGTAAGGTTGATCAGTATGCTAATTTGCTAAATGTTGCTAAGATTGCTGATCTTTTTAAAGATAATAATAAGGAGAGTCCTCATAATGGCTAGTTTTTATAATCGTTATTATCCATATTATAGGCCTTTTTTTCCTGCTTCTCGTTTGGTTCCTAGGAATGTGGCTTCTTCTGTTTCTTCTAAAGCTAATGACTCTCATTCTTTTGGTTGTCCAAAGAATGAGAGTGCTTCTGCTTGTTTAAGTGCTGATGGTTCTTCTTGTTTTTCTAGTGATGATAGAGGAAAAATTTCCTCTTTTGAAAATGTAAAAAATTTCTCTGAGTCTTTTGAATCTGAGTCTTTTAAAAATGTGAAGAGTTGTTCTTCTTCTATTGAAAATGGCGAAAGTTGTTCTCGCTCTAATGGCGGTTTTTCTTTTGGACCTCTTTATTTTAATAATGTTTTTTTGGGTGATTTGGAGAGTCCTGTTTTTGAGGTTTTTGGTATTAAGTTGTTTTTGGATGATATTATTATTGTGGGGTTATTGTTTTTTTTATATAATGAAGGGGTTCAGGATGAGATGCTTTATATTGCTTTGGTTTTGTTGTTGATTGGATGATTGGCAAGACTAGTTTTGAGTGTATTATCTTTTTATTTATGGGGTTGTATGTTTTTTTGTAATTTTAAAGCAAGAATATTATTGATGGTAAGTTGAAATACAGATGTTAATTGTTACTATAAATTACCAATTACTACTATTGGTTTGTTTGGGTTTCCTAAAATCAACGATTTTGGGGATTTTTTGCCTGAATTTTTTGACTAATTTAAAAAGCTGAGATAAGAATATTTTTCAGGTATTATTGAACTGAAAAATCTTTGATTTTTCTTATACAACAAAAAAACCTACGGACATTATAGTTCGCAGATTGTTATAAATTGGTGACTCATCTCGGGTTCGAACCGAGGACCTCCAGATTAAGAGTCTGTTGCTCTACCAACTGAGCTAATGAGCCTTTTATATTAAATTTCTTTGAGGCATAAAATAAAGTTTATGCCTCTTTGAAACTTTTTTTATTATATTACCTTTTTTTTGTCTTGTCAAGGGGTTGTTTGTGGTTCACTTGAGTTGCTTGGTTTTTCTGTTTCTGGTGTGTTTGGTTTGTTTGTTGTTTCTGGTGTTTGTGGTTCTTGTGGTGTTTGAGAGTCTGTTGTTGGTGGTGCTGTTTCTTGTGGTGTTTCTGTACTTGCTGGCCCTGTTCCTCTTGTTATTATTCTTGGCATAGCATCATAGGTGTCTTTTGATAGTAGTGTTGTTGATATTGTTTTTCCGTTTAGCATTTTTGTTATATATGTTTGTGTTTTTAGTCCATTTGTTCCTTTTTGTTTTATTTTTTCTGTTCCTGTTGGTAGATTAGGGTCGTCTTCATATTTTGTGGTTATTGGTATTGATGCTACTGTTTTTGTGTTGAATGAAAATGTGTATTCGTTTTCTTCTTTTATTCCATATATTGATACTGTTGCTATTCCGCTTTTTGCACTTGCTACTATTCTTACTGGGTATTTTCTTGTGTTTTTGAATTTGAAGTCTGTTGCTCCATATACTACTGTTGCGTCTCTTCCTGCTGGTACATATGATGTTACAAATTGATGGTTTCTTCTTTCTACTATTTCTAAGTTAGACATTAGGACTGTGTTGTATAGTGTTGATGATATTTGGCAGATTCCTCCTCCTATTCCATCTATTACTTCTCCTGCTGAGTATATTTTTCCGTTTCTGTATCCTGCTGCTGCTGTTCTAGGTCCTAGTGTTTGGTTGTATGAGAATGTGTCACCTGATAGTATTACTTTTCCATTTATTTTTTGACAGGCAATTTGCAGGTTTGTTGTTCTGTCTACGTCGCTTATGTCATATCTTGTGGTGAATGTTGCTAATTGGTCTGGGAATGCTTCTGCTCCTATTTGTTCTATTGTTTTTTTTGGTTTTGTTATTTTTAGTTTTATTATATATTCTTCTTTATCTTCTTTTAGCTGTTCTCGTGCTGCTTCTATGTCAAAGTCTATTCCATTTACTTCTGGGTATATTGTGAATGGATTTTTTGTGTAGTATGCGTCTTGTACTTCTTTTTTTACTTCTTGGTATATTTTGTCTATGTTTATTGGTTCTGGTGATTTTTGGTTTACTGGTATTTCTATTGTTGTGTTGTTACTACTTATGTTGTTTAGTCTTTCTTTTATTTGTATTAATAGTTTTTCAGTGTTTATTACTACTCCTGCTTTTCCTTTTGTTATTATTAGTTCGTCTTCTTCTACTGAATAGCTAGATTCTATTATTAGTCCTGGTAGGTTTACTCCTATGTCTTGTATTGTTTGTTTTGCTATTTCTTCGTTTAGTGTCATTGTGATGTTTATGTTTCTTTTTCCTATTAGGGTTCCTAATATGTTGTAGTTGTTTATAAATATGTTGCTGTTTTTTCCTATTTGATATGCTTCTTCTACTGCTTGTTCTACGTTATAGTTTGTTTCTATTAGTGTTGGGTTTATTGTTGTTTGGTAGTCTTTGTATTTTATTTCTATTTCTTTTTCTGTTTTTTGTTTGTAGATTTCTCCTATTTTTTGGTTTGCTTCTTCTTTTGTTAGACCTGATACATCTATTCCTGATATTGATATTCCACCTATTATTTTTTCATTGTTTATGTTTACTAATGCAAATATTGTTGAGCTGAATATTACTATTATTGCTGTTATTATTGTTATTGCAAGGATTTTTCTTTTTTTCTTTCTTGCTTTTAGTATCTCATCTACTGTCATCTTTTTTTGTTGCTTTTTTTGCTGTTTTTGTGATTTTACAAATTTGTTTTCTTGTGTTTTGTTTTTTTCTTGGTTGCTTTTTCCGAGTTGTTTTTGGTTTTGTTGTATTTTTTTTGTCTTTTGGTTCTTTCATTTGTTTTTCCTCCGAATTTTCTTTTACTAACCCTTTCATTGTTATCGTCCCCTTTTTTTCTTATTATTTATATTATCATAAACTACTTTTTTTGACAAGTGAAATAGTATTTTTCTTCCTTTTATGTTTATGTTTTTGGTTTTTTATTTATTCGTTATTGACACTTTTTTATGTTTTTTTACTTTTTTTTGATTTTTTTTGCAAAAATACTTGAACATTGTAGAATTTAATATTATAATGTGTGTAGCAAAAGATAAATAAGGAGAGAATTGGAATGGAACTAACTAAAAATATTTTTTTTAATACTGATAAATTAGTTGAAAATACTAAGGTTAAGATTTCTTATACTGGTAAACTTTTTCAAGATACTTCTGAAAAAGTTTCTATTCATTATGGTTTTGGTCTTAATTGGGATAATGTTAATGATGTTGATATGGAAAAAACTGATTTAGGTTTTCAAGCTGAAATTGAGCTTTTAGAGGGGGATTCTTTTAATTTCTGCTTTAAGAATGAGAATGATGCTTGGGATAATAATGATGGAGAAAATTATATTTTTCCTCTTGAAAAGGTTCAAAATGAATTATTAGTTTTAGAGGATGAGCCTGTTTCTCTTGGTTCTGCAAAGAAGTTACGTAGATCTTATTTGTGGAGTAAGAAAGTTAGATTGGCTGTTTATAAGATTATTACTTATCTTCCTAAAATTATTTCTGGAAATTATAAGAGAAAGTTAGAGAAGAAAGAAAGTTAAGTAAAATGAGGATACTTTAAAAAGTATCCTCATTTTATTTTATAGAATTTTGGGGCCGTCCCCAACTCCTACCTAAATCCTATATTGCCCATCCTCCATTTATTTGTATTATTTGACCTGTTGTGTAGTTGTCTTCTATTAGCCATTTTACGCATTTTGCTATGTCTTCTGGGTTTCCTATTTTTTCTAATGGTATTTCTTCTTGTATTTGTTCTAGTTCTTGTTTTGTGAATTTTTGGTTCATTTTAGTGTTTATTATTCCTGGTGCTATTGCGTTTACTCTTATGTTTGATGGTCCTAGTTCTTTTGCTAATGCTTTTGTTAGTCCGTTTATTCCTGCTTTTGATGCTGAGTATAGTACTTCCATTGATGCTCCTATGCATCCCCATATTGATGATATGTTTATTATGCATCCGTTTTTATTTTGTATCATGTTTGGTATTGCTTCTTGTGTCATTACAAATGTGGAGTATAGGTTTGTGTTTATTATTTTGTGGAAGTCTTCGTCTGTTTCTTCTGTGAATATTTTGTATTCGCTTATTCCTGCGTTGTTTATTAATATGTCTATTTTTTTGTATTTTTCTATTGTGTATTGTATTATTTTTTTTGCATTTTCTCTTTTGCT
This sequence comes from uncultured Clostridium sp., assembly GCA_948468045.1. Taxonomy (GTDB): domain Bacteria; phylum Bacillota; class Clostridia; order TANB77; family CAG-508; genus CAG-269. The sequence goes on from CAOKGO010000030.1 coordinate 19,872, forward strand.
TATGTCTGCTTTTATTATGTCTATTTCTATGTTTTGTTTTTTTAGTTCTTCTTTTAGTTGTTTTGCTTCTTTTTCAGATTGGTTGTATCCTGCTATTATTTTTATTCCACTTTGGGATAGTTGTTTTGCTATTTCTTTTCCGATTCCTTTTGATGCTCCTGTTATTATTGCTATTTTTTCCATTCTTTTTACCTCTTTTTTATTTTTTATGTTGATTTATTTTATATGTTTTTTTTTGAAATGTCAATTGTTTTTTGATTTTGTAGGATTGGTTTTTATTATCTTGTTATTGTTTGATAAACTTGTGCATAATGTTATTATTTCTTTTTTATTAATTTGCTATCATTTTATATAATTGTTTTATGTTATAATTCTTGTTGTATTATAGCAGATTTTTGCATGGGTTTCTAGTTAAAATTAATATATTGTAAACTTATTTAATAAATTTTTTTTGATGTTTTTTGATAATGATGTTATTTTTTCTTATGTTGATATTTCAATATTTGTGAGTTAATTGAATTTGTGTTATAATTTAATTAATTATTATATGATGAGATTGGTTGAGTGAATGAAAAGAGTGTTGTCTATTGTTGTAATTGCTTTATGCATTGTTAATTATGTATGTTAATATATAGAGTTAATAATACATTATTATAAGTTGATAAATTTATAATGCAACAAGAAAGTTCTGATGCTTCTGAACAGAATAATAGTACCTTAGAAAAAGTAAGTTTATATGTAGATGAAGAAAGAGAATTAAAAGATAAAGAGAATTAAAAGATAAAGAGAATAAGGTGAAAAATGTAATGAATAAATATCATTTGGAGCAAGTTATATTAGGCTATTTTAAATTTATTATATAAATTAATTTAGTACTTGATTTATTCTTTTACTTGAGAGTATAGAAAAAGTTGTGTAAATAAATCCTTCCGTGATAAAATAAAAAAT
>CAOKGO010000031.1 GCA_948468045.1 uncultured Clostridium sp.
CGAATTCATTATCGAATGTTACAGAAGCAACAGCTTTCATTCTGTTCTCTGAATTTACTTTTCTTAAACGTACATCTGTGATTTGCATTCTAAATGCACCTACCTTCCTTAAGTTTTAATTTTATTTTGTACATATAGCTTGTATATTATGTACAATTATATTATTCTTCATAAAAAATGTTTTTCCTTCTTTTTTTTACAAAAAAATTAAATTTTATGTTTTATCACAATTTTTTATTTATTTCATAAGATATATAATTATATAATTCAGTTTTATCTATATTCTAATTTTTAAAATTTATTATATATTTTTCAATTTTGGTAGACCTGCAATCTTATTGTGTTCTTAATATATAATTTTATTACAGACTATGAGATGTTTGTAGTTAGAACAAAAGAGGCATGATTAAAATTTTATGACCTTTTAGATAACTTTTCATGCCTCGTCTTTGTTCGCCCGCGAAAATTGCTTTGCAATTTTCTGTGGAACGCTTTATATTATAGGAAGTTCGGAGAACTTTCCTATAATATAAAAAATATATAATAAACTTTTTATAAGAAACTATATTTAGGTAAATTATAACATATAATATTTTATTTTTTATGCAAATTCATATCAAACTATTGAATTTTTAATAATATCATTATATAATTTATCTGTTTTAAAGAGAAAATAAGGAGTGTTTAAAAATGCCAAATATTGATCACATAAAAAAATATAAAAACATACATATGATAGGAATTGGTGGCGTTAGTATGAGTGGTATAGCAGCCATTTTAAAGAACTGGAGTTTTAACGTTACTGGTTCTGATTGGGTAAAGTCAGAAACAACTGATAAATTAAATGAATTAGATATTCACGTATCTATTGGGCATGACTTAGAAGCTGTAAGAAAATCAGATATTGTTGTTTATTCAGCTGCAATTAAACAAGAAGATCCTGAAATGTTAGAAGCTAAAAAGTTAAATATACCAACTATTGAAAGAGCCGACTTTTTAGGTGATTTAACTCGTTGTTATAAAGATACCATTTGTATTTCTGGTACACATGGAAAAACTACTACTACATCTATGATTTCTCTTTGCTTTTTAGAATCATTACAAAATCCAAGTATACAAGTTGGTGCTTATTTGAAGCAAATTGATGGTAACTATCGAGTAGGAAATAGCGAACATTTTATAATTGAGGCTTGCGAATATGTAGAAAGTTTTTTAAAATTCAGTCCAAAAGCAGAAGTTATTTTAAATATTGATAATGATCATTTAGACTATTTTAAAACTTTTGACAATATTAAAAATGCTTTTATTAAATATGTAAAACTTTTACCAAATGATGGTACTTTGATTTTAAACGGTGATGATAATAATTGTTTAGATTTAATTTCTTATACAAATGCTTCTGCAATTACTTATTCTGTTAAAAATAAGCAATGTGACTTTTATGCTGAAAATATTACATTTGATGTTGATGGTTTTCCTTCTTTTGATGTGTATTGTAAAGGAGATTTCTTTTGTAATATTAAACTTTGTGTTCCTGGTATTCATAATGTTTCTAATGCTTTATCTTGTATTGCATTATGTACTAGTTATGGTATTGAAAAAAGTGCAATTCAATCTGCATTATTAAAATTTACTGGTGCTCATAGAAGATTTGAATTTAAAGGAAAAATGCATAATAATGTTAGTGTTTATGATGATTATGGACATCATCCAACAGAAATTTTAGCTACTGCTAAGTCTTTATCTAATAAAAAATTTAATCATTCCTGGGTTGTTTTCCAACCACATACATATAGTAGGACTAAAAATTTATTAAAAGACTTTGCAAATGCTTTATTAGATTTTGATAATGTCATTGTTTTGGATATTTATGCAGCTAGAGAAAAAAATACTTATGGTATTAGTTCAAAAGATTTGGTGAATGAGTTAATTTCTATTGGAAAAGATGCAAAATATATTCCTGATTTTAACCAATGTGCTTCTTTTATTAAAAATAATGTAAAAGATAATGATGTTGTTATAACTCTTGGTGCTGGTACTGTAACAGAAATTGGACCAATGTTAATACATAATAATTAGATTTTCTTTAAATCCCTCTAAAGTAAGCTTTTGAGGGATTTATTATGCCAAAACACTTACATTTTTTTCATCTCTTGTTATAATTTCCATAATGTTTTTAGCTTTTTGTTTACATTCTTTCTTTATTTCCTGTTTTGTTTCTTCTTTTATTTGCTGTTTTACTTTTACACTTACAAATTTCCCTAATTCTTGTATTTCATTAGCAATTTCTTTTGTATTTCTTTCAACTAATTCATACATTTCTTCTCTTAGATTTTCAATTAGTGTATACATTTCTTCCCTTATTCCTTTTACTAAACTTTCTATCTTTTCATATATTTCTTCCCTAAGATTTTGAATTAGTGTATACATTTCTTCCCTTATTTCTTCCATCTTATTGTCTTGTTCTTCAAATTTTTCTAAAACTACTCCTTTAAATTCTTCTAAGTTTGTTTCCACTTGTTCTACTTTCTTATTTAATAGTTCCACTTGTTCTAATATTTTATTTAATATTTCATTTTCCATCGTTTTCACCTCCTGTTATTCATAGTAATAATACAATACCAAGATTTAAGCTTGAACAAATTATATGATAAAACAAGAAAATATGCAATAGTTTTTGCATATTTTCTTGTAAATTATTGTAATTTTTAAACATACTTGTTTTTTATTTCCTTATTCGTCAAAATTAGATGTTTTTCGTCATTTATTTAGTAGGATTCTGGGGCGTCCCCAAATCCTCATTTTACTTCTTTGGATTGTTTTAGCATGATGTCACCAAATACTGCATATCCCTCTTGTGGATTATTTACTAATACATGTGTTAATGCTCCTATAAATTTTCCGTTTTGAATTACAGGTGAACCTGACATTCCTTGTATAATTCCTCCTGTTTTTTCTAATAGCCTTTTATCTGTTACTTTTACTTGCATACTTTTGTTGTTATAGTTGTTTTCTGAATAAATCTTTTTTATTTCTATTTCGTATTCTTCTACTTTTTGATTGTCTAAACTGCATAAAATTGATGCTTTTCCTAAATGTATTTCATCTCTCATTGCTATTTCCATTTCCTTTGATTTGTCTATTTTTAAGCTTGCTAGATTTTCTACTGTTCCATAAATACCAAATTTGCTGTTTTTATATATTTTTCCTATGTTTGTTTGATTTTCTACTGTTCCTTGTATTCTTCCGAGGATTACCACTTTCTCCTTTTGTTATATTTAAAATTCTTGTTGTTACAAATTCTCCTGATGCTATATTTATTAATTCTTCTGTATCAATGTCTGTTATACCATGTCCTAATGCTCCAAAGGTTTTTGTATTTGGATCATAAAATGTTACTGTTCCTACTCCTGCTGCACTATCTCTTACCCATAAACCTAATTTATATTCATTACTACTTGTTTTTACTGGCTCAATACTACATTCTTTTGTTTCTTCATCTTGCTTATATTGCACTTTTACTGCTTTTCCGTGTGTTTTGTTTACAACTTCTATTAGTTGTTCTGTTGAATTAATTCCGAATATCATTTATATGTGTAATTGTGTCTCCTTCTTTTATTCCAGTGTTTTCATATGGCTTGTACTTTTTACTATCTATTCCCTCTATTTCAGACATGCCAACTACTAAAACACCACTTGTATATAGTTTAACACCTGCTATATTTCCAACTGGAATTACTTTTGTTTTTGGCAAAATATCTACTTCAACATCTTTTAATGAAATAAAATCAAATAGACTTACTTCTAATGTTGCTTTGCCTGATTTTTGGTTTGCTAAATCTGTTTTATAATCTGTTTTTGATATGGTACTAGATACTGCTTCTGTCATCTCTTGATTTACTTTTAGACTAATACCAAATAGTGTTTTCATATTTATGTTTTCTCCTTCAAAAATTACTAAATTATCAGGAAGATTTATTATCATTAATAAATATGCATAAATAACTATTAAAAAAAATACTAATAATAGCTTTTTAATTTGTTTTTTCATAAAGACCTCCATTCGAGTAATCTATGCTCTAACAAATACTTTGCTTATTATAAGTATTTCCTTTTAAATACTTTTTATTCAATTAATTTTATATTAGGAATTATTGTCCAACTCCAAATTTCATCTTTATTTCATCTGGATTCGTGTTTGTTCTATATAGTCCATAACGTTCTCTGCCTAATGCAGTAAAATATGCTTTTGCTAAATTCCCACCTTTTCCGAGCTATATATTTATTCAAATTTTCTACTGTTTCTACGTTTGTGTTACTTATAATACTACTGTAACATCCTATTGCTCTATTTGGGAAAAAATAATTTACAGTTCCTTCTTTTATGACAGATTTTCTTTCAAAGTCAATATTTAGTATTCCTGATATTATATTGTTGTCTATCAAATCTTTGTCATTTGGTTTATGATAATTACCATCATTTGTTACTATATATAGAGAATCTTCATTTACTGTTTCTTTATTTTTGTTATTAATTATAATAGAATAACCATTGTAAATTTTCCCACCAATGCTTAAACCTTGCATAAAACTTATAATAGAAATATTATTTAGAATTTGCTCCCATTCATCTTCTTTTAATTTAGGCATTTGAAAATTTGTCTGTACTCCTGTATAATTGTTATAGTTAGCAATTGCTATAGATAGATTTTTTTCAATTGAATAACGAATAACTGCTAACCTTTGTTGCGTAAAGTTAGAATTAGGATCTTCTATATTTATTCCTGTACTTTCTTTAAATTCAAAAATTTTATAATTTCCAAATTTATTTTGGTCTTCTTCTGATAGCTCATTCCCATTTTCATCAACTGCATCTTTACCTGTTAATTCTAGTAATGGTCTACCTTTTCCATTTTTTAGCCATTCTGTAAATTCATATGCCTCTCTATAATATTCAAATGCACCTGTTGTATTTGGGTTAAAATCATCTTGAATATAACTTTCATTATTTAAAATTGAAAACCATTTGTTATTGTCTTCATTTTTATAATATTTTACACCATTTAATTTTATATATGTATATTGTGTGTCTGTTTCATCAATATATTCTTTTGTTTCTTCATTGCTATCAATTGTTATACCTCTATAAGATGCTGTGTTATTACCTGTATTTATTGATACATCGTCTAACAAATAACCAAATTTGAAAACATCTTCATCACCAATTTTTCCTTGTATAGTAATATAACTATCTAAGGAATATGTAATAATTACATCTACACTACCTTTTTTATAACGACTACTATAATGAATATATGGTTTTAAACCATATATTTTATCACCATCACTATAAGTTGCATTTGGATTATTATTTTTGTCTAATAATTCTTTATCACTTTTTTTTATAGTAGTGCCATCATCTTGTTTTATATCATTAATTTTATTTTCGTCTAATGTATTATTATAAGGTGAATAGATATAATAACCATCATACATTGTATATACTAATGCTGGTATATAACTTTTTAACACATCTTGATTAAAACCTGCCATATTAAAGTTGCTAGCTATTGAATTAAAAAATGTATTTGCTGACGCTTCAATATCACGCAACTTAGAGTTGGTTAGATCTGATGTATCATTGTTTATAGTATTTAATTGAAATGCTTTTAATGCATCATATGTAGCTCTATTTAATTTATTATCATATGCAATTTGATTGTGTAATGTTTCAACTTGATTTTGTACAAAAACTGTAAGTACCATCGAAATTGGCAACATTATAACAATAAATATGATAGCCAAATTTTGTATTTTCATAGGTTATCATTCCTTTATTTTCCCGTTCCATTTGCGGTAACAATTCCTGCATGTTCTGCTGCTATTGTATATGTGTCATTACCTGTTACAGAATAAAAGAAGCTTTTTAATTGTTGTGATAAAGTTGTATTTGTATTTTTTACACTAACTGAAACAATATCTCCTTCTTTTAATGCTAATACCTTTTTTTGTGAACTATTATCAGATTTTAAACTGTCTAAAATTTGTGTTGTGTACATAGAATAATACACATTTTCTCCAATTTTTGTGGAAACAGCTTGTGTTGTTTTCTTTCCTGGATTTTCATCTAATACCTTTACTTCCATTTCTACATCATAACTATTTCCTGTAGAAGAAATGTTTTCTACAAATTTACCATATTTATCTAATGTTATTTTACCTGTTGTTCTGATATCATCTACAAATTCTGTTGTTGCTGTATCTACTGTTAATTGTGAAACATCATCTGTTCTATCAGACATTGTCATTAGTGGAAATATAAACATTAAAACTGCTGCTAATGCAATTGCAACTATTGTTATTAAACTATCTCCCATTTTTACCTCCTTATCACGCTTTTTAAAAAGCGTTTGTCATTACTTAATTATCTGAATAAGTTATGACCCTTTTTTTTGTTTTGTTTGCATCTGTTGTTTCTAATCCTTTTATTTCTTCTTGATAATAAACTCCTAATTTTTCAACAAATGTATTATTTTTAATTATATCATAAATTCCGTTGTCATTCAAGCGTATCCCTAAATTTGTCGAAAAATTCTTTTGTAGTTCGAAATCTGCTCCATATAAAATAGCTTTAACAAATTTTTCTTTTTGACTATCATTTCCTAATACTTCATTTTCTAAATCTATTGCAAATATTGGTTCAAAAATACCGAGTTTGAGTATTTTTCTTTTGATAAAGTCCTTTTGATTGGTCTATTTTTGTTGTTTTAAATACAATTTTATAGTTTTCTTTATAAGCTTTATAAATAGAGGGAACTATTGTTTCTGCACTTACTATTCTTTGCGTTTCTCCCTCTTTTACATAAGTATAGTCATATTCTCTATCTTTATAATTTAATACTGTTTGTGCTGTTTTTCCCGCTGTTCCAAAGGCATTGATACTGATGGACAATGCCAACATGAATATTAGAACAAATGCTGCCATTTTTAAAGCTTCTGCTGCATTTTCCATCTAGTTCACCCTTTCTTTTTAAGTATTTGAATTTTCTGTTATTTTAATTACTCTTATTAGTCCTGCTGTTGTATGTCCTTCTTTTCCTTCTGGTACTTCTACGTTATAAGTTTTTCCTGTACTTATTTTTGCAGCTGTTAAACCACCTTGATATTTAATTTCAACTTGTTTTCCCTCATCTTCTGTTGTATTGTTATTTGTATTTACTGCATTTATTAATGCTTTTACTTGAGCTCCTGAAACTTTTGTACCTTCATATTTGTCAAATTTGTTATTAAAACTAGTTACCTCAAGTTCTGATAATTGATCTGTATTTGTTGCCTCTTTTGCTTGTTGGAATATAAAAATTCCTAGTGAAATAATTAAAATTGATAATAGTATAGCACCAGCTATAATTAGTGCTTTTGATGCGTTCTCCATAATCTTTTCCTCCTTAAATTTATATAATATATTTTATTTTGCTTGACTAGCTTTTAACTTAGCTAGTTAAGATTAATAACATTATTTTTACTGTGTTATTTGTTCAAATAACATATATTTTACTTTGTTTGTGTTATTATGGTATTCTAGTTTTGTACACTTAAATTTGATTTCTCCATAATACTTGACAAACTTGTCCATTCCACCTTGATATAAAGTTTCCATTTTATAGATTTTTTCATTATCTAGCATATTAATATCAATTTGAATAGAATTATTATTATTATTTATATAATTTCCTTTATTGTCTTTTTCTACTTCATTATTTTTATTATTATCAACTGCTTTATTTATAATTGTTGTTAAGCTTGCCCCATATATTTCTTGACTTAAATAACTTTCAAATTGTTTGTTTTGTTTTTGTGCTTCATAATAATTAGCTTTATAATTTAGGTACATATAAGAAATTCCAGCAACAATTATAATTACAATTAATAAAAATAATGCTAATTTTTTCATTTTGTCTCATTCCTTTCTTAGGGTAACTTACCTATTTGGAAAAGAATTTTTTAACTTTTATCCTTTATTTAAGATTTTTCAGTAAATATTATTTTGTAAATTCTTCCTGTTATATTGCTATATTCTACTTTACAATTATATAATGCTAAATCTGGTTCATCTTCTATTATGCTTACAGTTGAGTCTTGTTCATCTGGATTTTTAACTCTTGCTAAATCTTCTTTAATAAGGTTATTATAAAACTTTCTAATATCTTCAGCATTTGTATTTGAACCTCTATCTATTTGTCTTATTCCTCCTGTTTTCTTTTTCAAACTAACAGAAATATAATTATTTTTTCCTGTTGAAATGGCTGTTGTTGGTAAGTCATAATATATATTACTTTCTGTTGCTAAATTTGCTATTGTTACTACATCATAAATTGTAATATTATCTTTTCCCTCATAAGAAGAAAATTGACTATTAAATTGAATTAATCGTTGTTCTTCTTGTTGTTTGTGTAATTCAGCAGAGGTGCTACCAAAAGATACAAATAAGTAAACTGCTAATGATAATATTAATAGTCCTATTAATACACTGGCTGCCATAAGCAAGGCTTTTGATGCATTCTCCATATCCTTTTTCTCCTTATTAATTTTATCCTAATTTATTTGTACATGTAAATTCCATTTTTATTATTCTTCCTGTTTGTTTATTATATTGTGTTGCATCTTGATTACAATTAAAATATAATCTTTTAAATTGTGAATATTGATAATATTGAGCTACATCCTTTTTTACGTTATCATATCCTCCATATGTTGATAGCTCTTTTGGTAAAAGTTTTTGTGCTTTTTCTTCTGACTCCATTACTTGAGAAATATTACTAGATAAATTTGTAATATATTTAGATTGGTACTTTTTCTCAAGTTTTTGTACTGGTTCTAATAATGTATTAATATCATTTTGATTATAGCTTGTTTTTATAAGTTTTGTGTCATTTTCATCATACAAAAGTGTTCCTTTATTTACTTTTATTCCATTAATAGTTAAATTTATTTGTTGATATTTTTCTTCACTGTTGTCTCCTTTTCTTTTATTGTAATCTGCTACTCTATTCATTAGTGAAATCATATCACTTCCTCTTACATCATCTCTTAGGTATGATGTAAATTGATTATTAAATTCTATTATTTGTGCCTCTCTTGCAATTTGTATGCCTTCTTTTTGTGTATTTGACATATTACTAAACATAAATATTAGAAGACCTATTGTCAGTAATGCAATTAATATACCTGCTGCCATAAGTAAAGCTCTTGATGCATTTTCCATAGCCTAATCCTCCTTATTTCATTGATGACATTGAGCTAAATGATGTTGACATACTAGTTAATCCAATAAATACAAGTGGAACAATTAGATATCCTACAAACAAGCATACCATTGGAGCAAATCCAATTCCCTTTCCTATCATTCCTTTTCTTTTGATTAGCCTTTCATTAGATTCTTTTCTTTTTTCTTGGTAGTAATCTCTTTCTGAATCTAGTTCATCAAAAGCATCTGTTATTGGGATTTTTTCTACTGCTGCTTGTAAACTTTCAATAATTCTTACAAACTGCATATAACTTACTTCTTCTTTCATTGTTTCTAATGCTTCCCATGCTCCTGCTTCATAGTTATTTACACATTTTGTAATTGGTGCTTTAAATATATTTGAATATCTTTCTAGCCATTCTAAGATTATTTCAACATTAACCCTTTCTATTCTCATTAACATTAAAATGATTGTTTGGAATTGCATAACTTCATCTTCCATTTCTAACTGTCTCATTTTAACTTGGAATATAAGTAGCCAAATTGGTGCCATATATGCAATTACAGCAAATACAAAAGCTAATAATAATTCAAACCACTGCATATATTCACTATTAATAATTTTTAATTTACCTTCAATTCTTTTTACTGCTTTATCAATTTGTTCTTCATCTGAATTTTGATAATATTTAAGTCTTTGTACTGCTCTTTTTATTTCATTAGTTTGGGTATTTGGTTTTCCTTTAAATTGGTCTAATATTTTATTATCTTGCTCTGTTATTTCTATTCCTTTTTTTGTATCTTTTTCTGACATTCCACCTATAATATCATAATCTGGAGTCGGTTCTGTATACACGTAATCAATTGCAATCAAATGTAATTGTGAAAATAGTATTATTGACACAAAACAAGTTACTATTGCCATTGTAATTCTATTAATATATAACCATTCCATTTTTAATGGAGATGCTGCATCCTTTAAGTTTTGTTGTACTTTTCTGTATTCTTTAGTTCCTACTTTTGGTATAAATAGATCTACTACTTTTTTAATAGGTACTTTTTTGTATAGTCTTGCTTGCCATGGATTTTCTGTATTTTTTGCATTCATTCCTGTTGATCCATTATCTTTTAATTTTCTAATTAAAACATAAGATGCAAAAGCAATGATTAAAATTAGAATTTGTACTATCATTCCAGCTTTTCCTTCATACCAATCAGCAACAAATGAGAAGTTACTAACTGCCCAATTTTTAAGTGGTTCTAATAGTAAAACTGGTGCAATGGAAATCATTGATAAACTTTGGAACACATAATTTAGTTTGTCTCTTTTTAAAATTTCTAGTTGCATTTCTTGTGTTATATTGTTTATATTTTTTAAATATAAAGATGCTCCATTTATTTTTCTATCTCCAAATTCTTTTGTTAAATAAGAAACCCCTGCAAATTCTTTTAAAAAGCTATTGGGTGCAATATCATAATATTTTTCTAGTTCCATTTCTGGATCATCTGAGATTAGTATTTCATATATTTTTTCACCTTGTCTTGAAACATTCATTTCTTCATCTTGTGAAACTTGATAAATTGCTTCCTCTACCATATTAAATTCATGATATGCATGTCTAATTTCTGCAAAAAAGTCTATTTGTTCTTTTAATATATTATTATCTATTTTATCAACTGAACCATCTATTAAAGTATCAATCATAAATACTTCAAATATTAATAATATACACATTAGAAGTATATTAGAAGATGTTATTATGATGGTAAAAAGAAATACTGGTACTATAACAATAGTTGCTCTAGTTAAGATTTTAGCTGTTCCTTTTCTTGTATTGTATTCATCGTCAATATTGATAATTTCTAGTCTTCTTCTTATTTTTAAAGCATATCTTTTTATAAATGGTATTTTTATATATGTCAAATATAATTTTTGATATAGCACTTCTGTTGAAAAATTATTACGTTTAGTTCCTTTTTGTAATTGTTGAATTTTTTTATATTCTGACTTTTGCATTTTTTTAGACATCTTCAGGTACACTAATATTAATAAAACAAATGCTGCTCCAGTACCACCTACTAAATAAAGTAAAATGTTATTATTCACTGCTAAAATCTCACCTCTTTTTCTACTCTAAACTTCTGTTTTTGGCTTTCTTCCACGTTTTTTTGGTTCATCTATTAAATCACTACTACTTGCTCTAACAGTTTGATTTACTTTGTTTGCCCAATGTTTTTCAACAAATTTGTCGAATTTTTCTAAGTCACTTTCATCCATATTTTCTCTCATACCTTTTAAGTTTGTTTCTGTAATTGGGTTTGTAATTACATATTCTCCATCTACATATTCTAATATATTTCTATGGATATATAATTGTCTATCTGTTATTTTTTCAAAATAATGTGTTGCATTGTCAAAAAATTTATCAAATTTTCCCTCTAATGTTTTTTCTTTTCTATGGTCAAATGTATATTCATTTTTTTCTTCTACTGGGATACATTCTGTAATTCTTTCTACAAATCTTTTTCCTCTAAAGTCTTTTGTCAAGTGAATGTCGAAGTTTAAGACTTGTACAACTTGCTCTTCTGCCGTTTTTTCGTTTTTGAATACTCCTGCACGAAGCATTGAGTTTCTAAGTGCTGTTACTAAGTTTGGAAATGTTTTAGCATGGTGTGTAAATAGTGTAAACTTAGAAGCAACTTGGGCTGCTTGTATCATCCAAGATGCTACGGGGTCTGTTGCAACCTCTCCGGATGATATTTACAGAACCATCTGTTTTCTTTTGAACGTCTAATCCCTCTTGTCCTGAAATTGTTTCTGTTTCTCTAAATGTTAAAATGTTTCTTGTTGGATAAATTTTTCTTAAGTGAAGCTCAAATGCTGTTTCTTGAACACGGATGTTCATTGTTTCATATATGTTTTCTATCATTCCCATAAGCATTGTTGTTTTACCACAACCTTGTTCACCAGTAATTGATATAATTCTTGCTCCTTTTACTAAATATTTTAGTAATTCGATAGATTCATCACTTCCTGGTTCTCCTTTAAACCATTGCTCTAATGTTGAACGCTTAACATCGAATTTTCTTACAAAGAATGCCCATGTTTCTGAGAAACTTGGTCTTACAACAACAACACGTGAACCATCTTTCATTTCGTTAATTTTGTAACCATTTGTGTCTGATAATTGTCCTGGGTTGTTGTATTTATAAATATTTTGACATACTCTTTTTAGTTCTGCTTCTGTTCCAAAAGATAAGAATTCTAAACGAATTGACTTACCTTGGAAGAATATCCAAATACTGTCACAAGCTCTTGGTACTTTATGTTCTGCTACTTGTTCTAAATAATCTCCATCTGCTTGTGCTACTTGACTTAAAAAGCTCTCTGGAAGTCCTGATACTCCGACCAGATATTCCGTCTATATTCATATCTCTTACTTCATCAATACTACTATATCCTTTATAGTGTTGATAAATTCTTTGTACTACAACACTTAATTTATCTTCAAAAGTCAACACTATATTTTCTTTTTCATATATGTCTTCTATTTCTTGGCAAGTTATTACATATGATGGTTTTGTTTCTCCGCTCTACATATTTCAAAGTTGCTAAATTATATTTTTTTATTAATTCTGTTAAAGCTTCATAACCAAATTCTTTTTTATAGGTGTAAATTAATATGTCAAATTTATCCTGAGCTGTTAAAAGTGATGGTATATCAAATGAAATAGCTTTTGAAATATTACTTTCTGTTACACCATATTCTTTTTCTAGTAAATCAAAGATTAATTCTTTTACATATTTTTTGTCATTTACATCTCCATATGTACAACCTTTTAAGGCTTTTTTTAATTCATATTTTTTGCTTTTTCTTCTTTTTAATTCTTCTTCAGAAAGTCCTATATCATAAAGATTAATTTTTGTAATTTCATCTAATCTTTTCTTTACAAATTCAATCATTTTTTCTATGGTGTAGGTTTTATCATCTACATCCACTTGAACCTCGACTTCTGCATTTTTCTTTTTCTTAATACTGTTTTGAACAACATAAATAGCAATTCCTATTACTACTAGTATTAATACGATGTTTGTTATGGTCATTTAGGTTCCCTCCTTACACCTTTTATCTTACAATTTCTAATCTATATATAATGTTATCTACTGTTCTTTTTACTTCTGCTAAAAAGAATCCATTTCTATCATCTTCTCCTATATTTCTAAGGCTTAAAAATAAATCTGGAACTTTAGCTTCCTCACAGGCTTCAAAAAATAATGTATTATATGGAATTGTTGAAACCTTATTTTTTTCTCCTAAGTATCTTGTTATATTTTTAATGTTATATTTAGAAAATTTATCATATTTTCCTATTAATAATAATGCTTTTTTAGATTTTAATATTGGCTTTTCTTCTCTTCTTTGTATAAATTGATTTATTGTAGTTAATCTTTGACTTAAATTTACTACAATAAGATTAGAGCCTTCTAAAATTGTATCTGCTATATCATCATGTACTTGTTTGTCTAGGTCTACTAATACTAAATCATAATAATTATTTGCTAAACTTATAATATCTGGATAATATTTTCTTAACTCTTCATATCCGTCTTGTTCACCTTTAAATGTTGGCAATATTTCTAGTCTATCTTTAAATATAATTTTTGTATAATTTGTAATATGTTCTGGTGACAATTTGTTACTTTTTACAATTTTAGCTAGACCTGCAATTCCTTCTTCCATTTCCATACTGGTATTTGGTCCAAATAAACCTCTACTTTTTTTAGTATTTGTTGCCTGCCAATAACAATTATCTAAATTATTATCTCTATATCCTGTTGTAATAACTAGTATCCTATAATTATGTTCTATTGCTAAATGTGTAGCAATTGCTACTATTGATAATGTTTTTCCTGTCTGTTCTGTTCCATTATTCCAAAAAGTTACAATTGACATCTTTTTTCATTCCTTCCATAAAAGTATGCAAATTATGCTCCTTTTTCAATATTTTTTATTACTTTTCTAATGTTTGTTTCACTTACATCTGTAAGTATTTCTTGTGCTATGCAAACTAATCCATCTTTATATTGAACACTTAGTTTCTTGAATTTTATTTTTGCAAGTCGTTGATTTTCATAAATAACAGTTAAGTCTCCATTTTCAATTGGAAAATATATTCTGTATTCATTCCATATAACTTTATATCCTAAAGAAAGGAAATTTAGATAGTCATCTTCTTCTTTTGCCATATCTTTTGAAAATAGAATTTTAGTTAAACTCATTACTTCTTGCATTCCACTTAAAATTTCTAATCCTTTTTTTAATGAATAATTATCAAAAGATGTTACAAAATAGTTTTTTTGAGCATTTGTTAAGGAAAAGTTATTAAATCCTCTGGCATTATCTGTATCTATTAATATAATATCATATTCTAATTCTTGTTCTTCTCCTAATCCTAGATAATTTTTCATATCATCTATACTCGAAAATCCTACTGCTATGTCAATATCTTCAAAGTCTGTAACATATTTCATAGCTGGGCTTATTGCTGGTATAATATATCTAGCTTTTTGGTTTATGGTAGAATCCATAATCAATACTTTTTGGTCTAGCATTGTTAATATTTTTGCTACATATAAGATCATATCGGTCTTATCATATGCACCTATGAACCCTATCTTTTTCATTCGTTTTCTCTCCTTTTTACTCTACTACTCCTGATAAAGCGTCTAAGTATTCTTTTCTATCTGTTTTTGAATTAGTTGTACTTTCTTGCATTTTAGTCTCTAAGTTAGTTTGTGCTTGGTCTCCTTGATTGCTAATAACACTGTTAATGTGTTCATTTCTTAAACTTGATGCATTATTATTACTATATCTTGTTCTTATTGCATTCATAGCTTTTTCTAATATGTTTGGATTGTTTGTTAATAATGATGTAGTGCTTTCATTTAATGGATAAGTTGGTGTTGCAGCATTTTGCATTCCTGGTTCTGTATATTTTGTTATATATAATTTAGAACCTGGTATTTGGAAAGCTTCTACAATTGAGCAACTCATATGTAATATTTCATCTTCTGTTAGGTTTAGCCAAACTGTATCTTCTGAGTCAACTCCTCCAACTTGTGGTATTTCTACTTCTTTTTTACTAACTACAATATAGTCTTGTCCAGATGGCAACATGAATCTAACATCTACATAGTCTCCTGTTACTAAGTCCATTGGTAATATAATCATATTGTATTGTTGTTTTCTAACATCATCTTGAACCATACTATCACTTTTGCTCAATAATTCTGTTGTAATTACTGTGTTTTTCTTCATATTTACTTTTGCTACTAATGGTATACTATTTAATTCTATATATTCTTTATTATTGCTTTTATTGATATAATAATTTTCTGTTTCTTCTTCTTTTTGTATTTCATATTCATTGCCATCTTTTTTCATATATAATTTAGGTTCATTATTTCTTGTTTTTGTATATATTTCATTTCCTTCTTTATCTTGTAAAGCATAATTTTCTATAACAGTAATGTCACTTGTTGCATTATTTGGCACAAGTTTTTCAGCAACTGTTTCTATACTTAACATATCATTTGTTATAACTTGTCCTGAACTAACATCTTGATTTAAAGTATATACTCTTACACTTTTTCCTAGTTCTTCTTTCTCTTTTTTATTTTGATTCATTAATTGCATAAATAATAATGCTATTATTACTCCAGATATTAATAACATTATTAACATTCCTAATAGAAATGAATTTCTTGCTTTTCTTTGCATTG
Source organism: uncultured Clostridium sp. (assembly GCA_948468045.1). GTDB lineage: Bacteria > Bacillota > Clostridia > TANB77 > CAG-508 > CAG-269. Next base: position 16,029 of record CAOKGO010000031.1, read on the forward strand.
GATTTGTTGCCATTACAAATTCCTCCTTAAAATTTATTATTAATGTATTTTTCTACAAAATATCCATCTATTTTATTTTATATCAAATAAAATCTAAAATCAATAATTTTAGTTGTTGTTACAAAAAGTTAATAATGTTGTAATATTTTTGTAACATAAGAACAAAAGAGGCATGCTTAAAATTTTGTGACCTTTTAGATAACTTTTCATGCCTCGTCTTTGTTCGCTCGCGAAAATTGCTTTGCAATTTTCTGTGGAACGCCTTATATTATAGGAAGTTTGGAGAACTTTTCTATAATATAACAAAAGAGGCATGATTAAAATTTTATGACCCTTTAGATAACTTTTCATGCCTCGTCTTTGTTCGCTCGCGAAAATTGCTTTGCAATTTTCTGTGGAACGCTTGATATTATAAGAAGTTCAGGGAACTTTCCTATAATATCATGATTAAGTTTTGACACTTTAAATGACTTTACATGCTTCGTCTTTGTTTGTCTACCAAATTTGTTTAGGAAATTTGTGTAGATTTATTGATGTTATAGAAAAATCAAAGATTTTTCCTATAAAATAGCAAAAGTTTATATATTTTTTATCGTAACTTCCAAATTTGTGCAGTTTGTAATTAGTAACAAACTATAACTTGCTAATTCTACTAAATGTCACTTATAAAAAATATATAAACTTTTTTTAGGATTATTGGTTGCTTATGTAGCATTTCAAAAATAATAAATATTATCTAGCATAATATTTTAAGCATCAAAATTTAAGCAAAATTTTTCTAGCACTTTTGCTACTCCATCTTCTTGATTTGAAGATGTTATATAATCTGCAATTTCTGTAATTTGTGGTGTACTTCCGTTCCATTGCAACTCCTAATCCCGCTTCTTGTATCATTTTTTTATCATTTACATTATCTCCTATTGCTATTACTTCTTCTTCCGAAATATTTTTAGCTTTAATCAAATATTCAATTGCTTTCCATTTATCTACATTTTCTGCTCCAATTTCTGTATAATAATATTCAATTACTTTTTCTTCTGTCCCTTGTTTAATTGTTTTTCTTGACATATGAGAAACATCCAAAACTTCAATTCCATCTACTTGTCTTAATTTTCTAATAATTGAATTGAAAATCATTTTATTTTCATCACAAATTGTCATTTTAAAATATTTATCATCTTTTTTGCTTTTTACATATTCATATATATTTTCGACAATACTAATTTTAGTTTGTTTTTTCTCATCCTTTTTCAAATTTTCTTTTTGATAATACAAAACATTATATTTTAGTGCTTTTGCAAGTATAGTTTTATCAGTATATACATTGTAAGAAATACTATTTTCCTCACATATCCTAATAATTTCTAAAACTTTTTCTTTTGATAATAACTTGTCGTAAATCATTTCATCTTTTTGTATATCATAAATAAGAGCACCATTACCTGCTATAAAATAATTTTTACTTCCAATCTCTTTCGCTATCGTTTTAGTCGAATCAATAGGTCTTCCAGAAGCAATTACAACATCTATACCTTTCTCAATAGTCTTCTTAATCTGCTCTTTTGTATTATCTGTCACAACTCCATACTTATTAAGCATTGTTCCATCCAAATCAATTGCTACTAACTTATACATTTCAATTTCCTTTCTCTTTTGACTTCTTAAAATTCGTTTCTATTATAACTTTTTACATATCAAAATGCAACATTTTTTATCCTTTTATTTGTTTTGGGCATAATTGGGACAGGCACCGAGTATCCCTTTTGCATTTTGGGCATAACTGGGACAGGCACTGAATGACCCTTTTGGATATTATTGAGATATGTTGTTATTTTGCTTTTAGTTTTTCTATTTTTTTTGGAAAAAATTACTTGTTTATTTTTATGCTTTTTAGCAAATGATAGTATTAGAAAAAGCAAAGGTTTTTTCTATATGTAATATTACAGGAGGTGAAAAAACGATGGCAACAAATTCAAACAAAAAATTAGTTCCAGAAGCTATGTCTGCTTTAGATAAATTCAAATATGAAGTAGCTAGTGAAGTTGGTGTTAATTTAAAAGACGGATACAATGGAGATATCTCAGCTAAAGATGCTGGTAGAATCGGTGGTAACATGGTTAGAAAAATGATACAACAAGCTGAACAACAAATGAAATAGTTTCGTTTTGTTACTTTAATTCTTCATTTTTAGGTAGGAAGTTAAATTTTGCTTTTATATGTTTTATTATTAAAATACATAAAGGTAGGATTTGATTTCCTGCCTTTTTAATGTTATTGGAAAATCGGAGATTTTTCCCTATAACATTAAAAAGAGGCTTGATTGAAAATTTTGTTCTATTATAAATATTATATTTACTCAAAGAAAAACCGAGGGAGTTTTTTCTCTCTCGGTATCAAACTATAGTTTAGAGACCATAACCTTAATTTAATTATATTATACTCCAAATCGCTGGATTTTTCAAGGGTTTTCGCCATTTTTTCGTCGCAAAATTCGACACTGAATGTTTAACTGAATATTTAAATATATATGTTACTTTGAGGTTCTCAATTTTCTAATCTTTCCACTCCCACTTTGGCACATATTCTTCTTCATGTTCTCCTAATTCCTGTACATAACCATTTTCGATTTCTAATTTTTCTATGTAATTTTCTATTTGTTCCCATTCATCTTTTGTTAATTTTTGATTTAATTTATCTATTTCTTTTGCCTTATATGTTGGAAAATATTGTGCCATAATACTTATATAAATTTCATTTGGTAAGTTTTCTTTAATCCATTTTAAAACTTTTTTGCTATTTTCTATTTCATTTGGCAAAACTAAGTGTCTTATTACAACTCCTTTTTCTATTATACCTCTTTTATTAAATTTTGGTGTTCCTACTTGTCTTATCATCTCTTTTATTGCTTTTGTTGCAATGAAAAAGTAATTATCTACTTTTGAATATTTTTTTGCTAAACTATCTTTAGCATATTTTAAATCTGGTAAATATACATCAACATATCCCTCTAGTAATTTTAGAGTTTCTACTTTTTCATAACTATTTGTGTTATATACAATAGGGATTGTAAGCCCTTTTTGTTTAGCTATTTTAATTGCTTCTATAATTTGTAAGACATAACTTGTAGGTGTTACTAAATTTATATTTTCTACATTATTTTCTTGCTGTTTTAAAAAAATATTTGCTAATTCATCTATGCTGATTTCCTTTCCTTTTCCTTGTTGACTTATTTCATAATTTTGACAATATACACAATTTAGATTACAATTAGAAAAAAAAACGGTTCCAGAACCGTTTTTACCACTAATACAAGGTTCTTCAAAGTTATGAGTACTATATAATGCGATTTTTACTTCATTACTTGCCTTACATCTTCCTATTTTTTTATCATTTCTATTACATTTGCATTCATGTGGACAAATATTACAGTTTTCTAATTCTTTTAACATCTTTTTCCTTTCTAAAGCACAAATCTGGTTGAAAAATATTTTTACTTAACTACCTTTTGTATAATTAATTCATCTTCTTTACTATGTTTTAAATATACTTTCTTTTTACTAAATCTATCTTTATTATTTCTAACAATTTCTTGTATTTTTGTTTCTCCTTCACTTTCTCTAACTTCACCAATTAATTCATCTTCTAAATTTTTTATAATAATTTTTTCACCACTTTGTGAAATTTGAGAATAATCTTCTAAATATTCTATAATTTCTACTTCAAACACATCTTGCATTTTGTTTATTTCATTTAATAAAAAACTGTCTTCTAGTTGGTCTAATATAATTCCAGATGCATAATATTTTTGAGTTTCTTTATTATAAGTTAAATTTTCTGTTCCTTCTTTTGGAAATTCTTTAGTAAAATTATTACCAAATAATTCTTTTGCTTTATTTTGTATTTGTTCATAAGAAATTTCGTAATCTTCTATATTTTTCTCAATTACAGACCATAACCACATTTCATCTGCTTCATTAATATCTTCAAAAGTTGGTAGAGCTTCTTTTGCTACCTCTTTCCACATATAAATTTTTGTTAAATATTTCTCTATTTGCTCTATTTCTTGTATATTTGTATTGTTATTATTTTCTTTTATTTTTATGTTTTTATAACCTATCATCCCTATTAAAATAACAATTAAAACTACAATGATAACAATTAGTTTCTTCATTCTTTTTCCTCCGTGTCGCGTTGGGGACGTTTCTTTTGGGACATTTTTATGTAACTCCCCAAAAAAACTATTTATCTTTCTTAATAGCTTTTTGTATAATATCAAATGTTAAGTAAAAAATCAAGGTAAATTTTAAGCTTTACATAAAAATGTCCCAAAAGAAACGTCCCCAACGCGACATCACCACTGCATAAGTACTTTAAATGTTGGTTTGTCAAACATATGTCACACTTTATTTAAAAATATATACTTTGGAA
>CAOKGO010000032.1 GCA_948468045.1 uncultured Clostridium sp.
ATTTTCTGTGGAATGCTTTATATTATAGGAAAGTTCAAAGAACTTTCCTATAATATAACAAAAGTGGCATGATTAAAATTTTATGACCTTTTAGATAACTTTTCATGCCACGTCTTTGTTCGCCCGCGAAAATTGCTAAGCAAATTTGTGTAGAATGTGTTTTATTTCTAAATATTAGCCAAAGGGTTACTTTCAACAGCATTTCGAACTTGGTCATTACTAACATGTGTATAAATTTCAGTAGTAGAAATACTTTCATGTCCCAAAAGCTCTTGAAGTGCTCTAATATCAACTTGTCCATATTGATACATCAAAGTAGCTGCTGTATGTCTTAATTTATGAACTGAATATTTTTTAGTATCAAGACCAGCAGCTTTTAACTGATTAGAAACCACATTTTCCACTGTACGGTTACTAATTCTCATTTTTCGTTCACTTAAGAAAAGGGCTTTGTCTGAAAATTTGCTATCATGTTTAACTCCTTCTTTTGGTCTAACTTCTAAATAATCAGCAATTGCTTTCATACAAGCTTTATTTAAATAGATAGTTCTTTCTTTATTACCTTTTCCAATTACATTTAATTTACATTCACTAAAATCAATATCTTGAATATTAATACCAACTAATTCAGAAAGACGCATACCACAATTTAAAAATAAGGTAATAATAGCATAATCTCTTTCACAATTTCTATTATCTTCATTAGAAGTAATATCTAGTAACTTTTTACTATCTTCTAAAGAAAGATATTTAGGTAATCGTTTATCTAATTTTGGAGTTTCTAAATCTTGAGCAGGATTTTTATCTAGCAACTTAACATTTCTAGTTAAATATTTAAAAAATATTCTAATTGTTGAAACTTTTCTAGCTCTTGTAGTAGCTTTGCTATGATATTCACGTGTTAAATATGAAATAAAAGCATGAATATCATTTAAAGTAATCTTTTTTACAGTATCAATTGTCATATCATTAATAGTAATTTCTTTTAAATTTGTTTCTTCTGTCATGTGAAAATGCAACTTAATAAACCTTAAAAACATAGCTAAATCATAATTATATTCTTTAATACTATTAGAAGATTTATTCAAAATAGTAATAGAATAGTCTAAAAAAGAATTTAGAAATTCTGGATTATCTTCAGGTTTTATCATTTGCAATACCTCCTACTTAAAATCCTATAATAAGTGTAGTTAATTATTTACAACAAATGTTACAATAGCATGACTGTCTAAATTATCATGTAAAACAAACTCTTTATAACATAAATTATATTCTACATTTTTATCTGTTTGGTTTAGTAATATTATAATAACACTTTTATCTGGATTTTTAAAGGCAGATACTGAAATTTTTTCAGAAAATTTATGAAAAAATATTCGTTTACTACCAGGCTTAATATATTTAGCGAAATGAGAAATATAATAGAAAGTAGGAGTTTTAATATAATTTGTATTTTTCTTATCCATCATAATAGGGCTATTACAGTAATTTTTAGTATGGTTTGGTCCTCCGTTTATAATTTAACACAATATTCCAATCAATAAAAGCATTTACACCATGGTTAAAATCTTCCATAATCTCATGTGCATACATTTCACAATTAAAAAGTTCATCTTGTGGTCTAAAATGAGAATAACCAGTACACCCCTCTGTATGAAATAAAAGATGATTTGGAAACAAATTATTTAACCTACTTAAAGCATCAAAATGTCCACCAGTATACCAATGAAAACCAATACCGCTAGCATAATCTAAGCTATTATGTTCAATTAAAGTTTCTAGGCATCTTTCTAAAACAATATCCTTATTATGGTCCCATATAAGGAATTTAGTATTTAAACCATATTCTTTAAAAATAGGGAATAAGTAATTTTTTAGTAAATCTGCTTCTTCTACTGCTGAATATAAACAAGATTCCCATAATTGTTTAGCATTTGGCTCATTTTGAATTGTCATAAAAGGAATAGAAATACCATAACTTTTATAGCTTAAAACATATTTAACTAAATAATTAGCCCATAATTTCCTATACTTAGGTAATAACTTACCACCCATAATCAAACTATTATTATCTTTCATAAACTTTGGAGGTGACCAAGGAGAAGAAACAATTTTAAGACTTTTATTTCGTTTTTGAGCGGCTTTAATAATTGGAATAACATATTTTAAGTCTCGGTTAATATTAAAGTCTGACAAATCATTCATATTCGAATAAGAGTAACTATCTAAAGAAAAATCACAGCTACCAACAGAAACTCTAGCAAATTGATAATTCAAATTATCCTTTGAAAAATATTCATCTAAAATTTCATCAGAAAGATCTTTACTTATAGTACTCAAAACATAACAAGAACTTTCAGTCAAAGCCCCACCAAAACCTAAAATCTCTTGAAATGTAATATTAGGATTAACCCTTATAATTTGACTTTCTATTCTTTTGCTATTCGGAGCAAACTTTACTTTAGAAGAAAAAAGTCGTAAATTTCTTTTCAAATTAGTTTCTATTTTTTCAATTTCCATATTTGTATTTTATGCTATTTATGTTATACTAGAACAAAAGTGGAATAAATTGATTTTTTATAACAGAACAAAAGAGGCATAATAAAAAAATTAGACCTTTTAGTTACTTTTCATGCCTCGTATTTGTTCGCTGCCAAATTTGCTTTAGCAAATTTGTGTGGAATATAATCAAATTTGTATGAAAGTGTTCTAGAAAGGAAAGTGATTTTAATTGTTGCATAAAAAAGGGAAGAGAGGTAAAACAAAACAAGAAGATGAAGATTATACACCAAAAGCCTTTCAAAGAAATAAAAAAAAGGAAGAAAAGAACGAAACTAAAAAAAATAGTAAAAAAAGTATTAAAACTACTAATAGAAAGAAAAAAACGAACAAAAAGAAAACGCCTAAAAGAAAACTAAAAAAAGTTTTATTAATTGCATTTACCATAGCTATTATTTATGGAGGAATTAGTCTTGTAATATCTGCTAATCGTTGGAATAAACTTGCAAAACAAATGCTTGCAAACGAGAATTCCATAGTAATAGATATAGATGGAAACAAAATTGCAACTTTAGGATGTGAAAAAAATAATTTAATTGTACCATTTAACACTATTCCAAAAGATCTAAAAAACGCATATGTTTCAATTGAAGATGAACGTTTTTATAATCACAAAGGAATAGATATAAAAAGGACTGGTCGGTGCTATTTTATCTTATATAACTCATTTTGGGAAATCATCTTATGGAGGAAGTACTATTACACAACAATTAGTTAAAAACTTAACCGGAGACTCAACAGATAGCATTACAAGAAAAGTTAAGGAGTGGTGGAAAGCATGGCAACTAGAAATATATCTTTCTAAAGATGAAATTTTAGAAGAATATCTTAACCTAATTTATGTTGGAACCAATATGTATGGCGTAGAAACAGCTAGCAAATATTATTTTAATAAATCTGTTCAAGATTTAACTTTAGAAGAATGTGCTTTTTTAGCAGGAATTAATCATTCACCTAATTCTTATAATCCTTTTGAAAATAAGGAAAATACTGAAAAAATAAAAAACAGAACAAAAACTGTTCTTAGCAAGATGTTAGAACTAAAATATATTGATGAGGATAGTTATAATAATGCGATAGTTAATGTTGATAAAAATTTGAATTTTAAAAAAGGAGAAATAAAATCTGAAGAAGCTATATATTCTTATCACACAGATGCACTGATTTTAGAAATAACAGAAGATATAAGCAAAAAATATAATATATCTGAAAGTTTTGCTACAAATTATATTAATATGTCTGGATTAACAATTTATAGTACACAAGACTCAAAAGTACAAGATAAAACAGAAACAGAGTTTGAAAAATCAAAATATAGAATATCATCTAAAAATAATGATGGGGATTTTTCTCAAGCTGCAATGGTTATTATAGACCATAAAACAGGATATGTTGTAGGATGTACAGGTGGATTAGGGAAAAAAACAAAAGCAAGACCACTAAATAGAGCAACTCAAAGCATTCGCCAAACAGGTTCATCAATAAAGCCATTATCTGTACTAGTACCTGCAATTGACAAAAAAATTATTACAGCTGCTTCAATTTACAATGATACTGAAAGAGATTTTGCAGATGGTTATCATCCAACAGATTATAATCATGCATTAGGAGAAATAACTGTAAGAAGAGCAGTGGAATCATCTCAAAATATTCCATTTGTAGAAATAATGGAACAATTAAAACCAAAAACTTCTATACAATATCTAGAAAAAATGGGAATTACAACTCTTACAGAAAAAGACGAAACCTTAGTTTTATCTTTAGGAGGTCTTCAAAAAGGAATAAGTCCATTAGAAATGGCTGCTGCATATAGTACAATTGCAAATGATGGTCAATATATTGAACCAACTTTTTATACTAAAATAGAAAACAAATTAGGAAAAACAATTATAAAAACATCACAACAAAAACGTAAAGTAGTATCTAAAGAAGTATCCTATATTGTAAAACAAATACTAACCCAACCTGTAATAGGTAGTAATGGAACAGCAACATATTGTAAAATTTCAGGTGTAGATGTTGCAGCCAAAACAGGAACAACTGATGAAAACTATGATAGATGGCTTTGTGGATTTACGCCATATTATACAGCAGTTACTTGGTATGGTTTTGATGCAAATGAATCTATTGAATTTAATAAAAAAAATCCAGCTGGGTTATTATGGGCAAATGTTATGTCAAGAATACATACAGGATTAAATAGTAGAAAATTTGAAAAACAAAATTCTATTTCTACTTGCACCATATGTACTAAAACAGGAAAAAGAGCTACTAGTGGATGTCAAAATACTTATATAGAATACTTTTTATTAGATACTGTACCTAGTTTATGTAATGAGCATTTTGGTACTGAAGTAAAAGAAAATACAAATTCTAATACTACTCAAACAGATAATAAACCACATGAAACAATACAAGATATTACACATGATATTGATGTAGAAGACCCACAACAAATAGTTAAACAACAGTCACCAAATAATAATATAAATAATAATACCAATACTAATAAAACAAATACTAATCAAAATAATAATACTAATATAAATCAAAATAGTAATACAAATTACAATACAACAAATATATCTAAACCAGAAACAAATAATATAGTCACTAATAATACTAAAAACAATACTAATAATGTTAATACTTCTAATAGTAATGTTAATACTTCAAATAATACAAATATCAATGATCTAATACAAAATACCAATACAGTTAGATAAGTTAGGAAGTTCAGAGAACTTTACTATAATATAAAAAAATTAATTTTTAAATTTATTGCTTAAACTTAGATTTTAATGATATAATTATAAAAATATTAATGAAAGGAATGATATTAAATGGAAAAAGCTAAAGTATATTTCTCAAAGGAAATAACACCTGAAAATGTAGTAAATATATTTAAAAAATTAGGAAAAGACTTACAAGGCAAAGTTGCTGTAAAAGTTCATTCTGGGGAGAAAGGTAACCAAAATTATCTTCATCCAGAATTTATGAAACCAATTATTGAATATGTAAAAGGTACAGTTGTAGAATGTAATACAGCTTATGAAGGTGCTAGAAATACAACTACAAAACATATAAAATTAATGGAAGACCATGGATGGTCAAAATTCTTTGATGTAGATATTATGGATGCTGAGGGAAATGATAAAATTTTGGAAATTCCTAATGGAAAGATAATAAAGAAAAATTATGTAGGAAAAAACATTGATAAATATGATTCTATGTTAGTATTATCACATTTTAAAGGACATCCAATGGGTGGATATGGTGGAGCATTAAAACAATTATCCATAGGCGTTGCTTCTAGCCATGGAAAAAGTTATATTCATTGTGCTGGAGATGAAAATGGAACAGAAGAAGATATGTTTAGAGTTGATCAAAATCAATTTTTAGAAGCAATGGCAGACAGTGCTTCATCTGTTGTTAAATATTTTGGTGAAAATATTGCATATATAAATGTTATGTGCAATATGTCTGTTGACTGTGATTGTTGCCATATAGCAGAAGACCCTTGTATGAAAGATATAGGGATTCTAGCTTCTTTAGACCCAATTGCAATAGACCAAGCTTGCATTGATTTAGTAAAAAATTCAAATGATTCTGGCAAAGAACACTTTTTAGAAAGAGTTAATTCAAAAAACGGAACACATACAATAGATGCATCAGTAGACTTAGGTTTTGGAACAAAAGAATATGAATTAATAAATATTGATTAATAAATTAATAATATCTACATATTAAAAATTGTAAAATTGTATATCAATACACAACTAAAAGTTTTATAAATAATGTCAATTTTGCAGACTTATTAAAATAAAGGAGGAATTTTATAATGATTGAAAAGGTAGAAGCCATAAAAAAACAAAAAGTATTAAGAGAAATATTATCAAGTAAAAAAGCAAAATATATAGTTGGAACAATTTTATTAAGTGGTATAGGTATAGTATTACCAAGAGTTTTTCATGTATTAGCAGGAGCAAGTAGTGGAGCTACTTTTTTACCAATGCATATTGCAGTATTAATCGCAGCATTACTATTTGGAGCAACAAGTGCTTCAATTGTGGCAGGAAGTTCAGTAATATTTAGTTATTTATTAACAGGTATGCCAACAGCAGAGCGTTTACCATATATGTTAATTGAACTTATTATTTATGCAATTTTATTAAGTATATTTAATAAAAAATTTAATTCTTATATATCTTTAATAACAACAATTATTGTAGGTAGAGTATTTTATTCAGTAATATTATTTATTGCAATTAATGTATTTGGATTACCTACTTATGGAATATCTGTAATTCAAAGTATTCAAACAGGATTACCTGGTATAGCAATTCAATTAGCTTGTGTTCCAATAATTGCAAAAGTAATCAAGAAAGGAATTAATTTAGATGTCTAAATTAGAAACTATAAAAGAGCTATTACATGAAAAAAATGCTTCATTAGTGGTTGCATATAGCAATGGCAAAATAAAAGAATATTATCAAAATAGAATAAATGATATAAAAGAAATTTTAAAAGAAAACCCTTTTGCTTTAAAAGATGCTATTATTGCAGATAAAGTAATTGGTAAAGTTGCAGGAAGTATTTTAACTGTTGCAGGTGTTAAAGAAATTTATACAGATATTATTAGTAAATATGCTATTCCTATATTAGAAATGAATAAAATAAAATATAGTTATGGTAAATTAGTAGATTACATTGAAAATAATGATAAAACTGGAATGTGTCCAATGGAAAATAAATATAAAACTGAAACAGATATATATAGAATTTACAAAGATGTTTTATTATAGCTGAAATGTGTTTTTTTTACTTATATGTAAGAGTATATGTATTTGGCTGCTTTATATATAAGTCTTATCTCTATTTGCACAATTTAAACTGAAATAAAAAATAACAAATAGGATTTTAGAAATAAACTACCTAAAATCTACTCAAAAGAACTATTAGAAAGTTTATTTTATGAAGTATATACAAAGTTGTTGTTGTTTTATGAAATAAAAGTGAAAGGTTAAAGTGGTGGTAAAAATGAGTAAGAATAAGAAAGCAATTATTGTAATTATAATTGCAGTATTGATTATATTTATTGGAGTAGTTATTTCATATAAGTTAATTGAAAAAAGTGTCACAAATAGAGAAAATTTTAAGTTTAAAGTCGAAAATATTAATTCTGTTCCTGTTGAAACTGTAAATCATGAACAGAACGAAAAGTCATTTTTCGCTAAGGTTATTGAAGCTGATGCATCATATATTATAGTAGAGCCAAATGAAGATGAAGAAGAAAGAAAATCAGCAGATAAAATTTCTATTGGATTAGACAAAAATAGTGATACACTATATATGTTTGGAACTAATGTAAAAATAACTTATGATGGTACTATAATGGATAGTTATCCAGCACAAATAAAAGCAACAAAAATTGAAGTGAAATCAGCAGAAAATTTCGAGATACTTTTTTATGATAAACAGCCACAATTAGATATTAAACTACAAAAAATAGTAGATAAAAATGGGACAGATAAATATGATTATGATGTTTATATATACGATGGAAGTGTCAATATTATAATTGATGGTAAAAACTATTCTTTAAAAGAAGCATTATTAGAAAATAGAATAACAATGGAAGAGATTATTGCAAAAGCAAATCAAGATGAAAAAGAAGGAATAATAAAAGTAGATATGTATAAAGATGGTGGAAGTATGGAATATCATTATAAAAATTATACAATAATAAAATGTCATACTTTAGATGGAAATAGAGATGTATATATAGGAACTAAAGATTTAAAATTAACTGATGTTATCTAATTATACATATTATTTTTTGTTTGTTTTAATATACTTTTTTTGAAAATAATGTTATAATATAGCGATAACTAGTAATTTGTGGGACAGATGGTTGTTAATTTCTAATTGTATGCTTTTATGATAATATAAGAAAAAATAAAATATTAGTATAGTATAAAAAGGCTAACTATAAAGTTGGTCTTTTTGAGTATTTATAAATAATTTATTGTTTATGATAAAAAGTGCAACATTTTTTATAAAAATGTCATTATATAAGTGTAAGATGTCTTATCAAATAAAGGAGATTTAAATCGAAATTGAAACAATATAAAGTATTAGAAGATTATATAAAAGACGGAAAATTAGATATAGAAGCAGTTATAAGAGAGCATACTTCTTATGTTTATACTAGTATATTAAATATGTCCCATACTGCTTTAAGTAATGAGGATATAGAAGAAATTATATCAGATGTGTTTTTTATTTTATGGAAAAATAAAGATAAATTAAAATATAGTGATAAATTGAGTTTTTACTTAGTTGGAATAGCAAGAAATTTGTTAAAAGAAAAATATAGAAGCCAAAAACAAAATTTAAATATTGATGACTATGAAAACTATTTATCAAACAATAAAACATTAGATGAACTATATGAAGAAAACATCTCAATAATGATTTTACAAAAAAGATTAAATTTGTTAAATGATAATGATAGAAAAATTTTTAGATTATTTTACTATGGTAACAAGAAAACAAAAGAAATTGCTAAAGATATGGATATGAATGAAATTACAGTAAGATCACGATTGCATAGAATAAAAAAACAAATAAAAAAAGATTTAACTTTGGGAGGATATAGTTATGAATAATGAAGAATTGCAAAATAAAATAGTAGAAAAGGTACAAGATAAAATAGCTATATTCGAGTTTAAAAAGGAGGATAAGAAAATGAAACAAGGTACTAAAAAACTTGCAAATTTAGCAGCAACAGTAGTTATAGCAATAGGACTATCAGTTGGTACAGCATATGCAGGAACTATTATATATGAAAAAATATGGAAAGAGCCAACTAAAGTTAGTCAAGAAGAATTAGATAAAGAAGTAGAAAAAATAAAAGAACCTATAACAGCAGAAGAAAAAGAAAAAATGATAAATGATGAAAAAGCAATAGAAATAGCTAATGAAGTAGTTAAAAATTTAGGGTATGATAAAATTACTTTTAAAGAATCTAATATAGTAAGAGGATATTATTCAAAAAATCATTATATATTGAGTACGGAAACAGATTCTTCAAAAGGAATAGTAGTTAATTTAAATGCACTAACTGGAGAATTTGAGTATTTTTGTGATAATGATATTATTTCTAAAGATATAAAATGTGATGAAATATCAGATAAAGAAGCAAAAAATATTGCAAATGATATTTATAAAGAATTAAAAATTATAACACAAAATGATGGATACGAAATAATGTCTGCACAAAAATCAAATATAGCTTCTAGAAATAATATAAATGAAATGTGGCAAGTTACTTATGCATTAAAATATAATAATAATTTTGATACAACTTCTGCATTTAGCACTGTATTTTCAGTTGTTGATGGAAAAACAATAATTTATATTATAAAAGGAAAAAATGAAAATAATTTTGAAGATAATTCAATTATTCTAACTAAAGAAGAAGCAATAGAAATTGCTATTAAAAAAGAAAAAGAATTCAGTTCACTAGAAATATCAGAAGTAACAGCCGATTTATCAATTGAAAAAATGAATATATTCATTTATGCTTTAGAAAATAACATTACAAATGATAATGGAGAATATCAATTAGATAATATTAGTAGAAATGTATGGGTAGTTGAAATTAAGCATAGCAAGAATAGTAAACCTAAGGATCCTGAATTAGAAACTGTAAAACAATTATATAATAAAAAATATTTTATAGATGCTACTACAGGAGAAATAATTGGTGGAGAACAATCAGAATTTTTTCAGTAAATATTTAAATTATAAATTATTAAAAATAAGGCAGGTAATTTTGAAATTATCTGTCTTTTATGGTATAATCATTTCTATAAATTACATGTTATAGAAAAACAGATATACAAATTTAATTATGAATTTTAAGGCTCTAAAATCAGTTTGTTGTTAAAAAAAATCAAGCAAAATATTGAAGTATAAGGATTTTGAAAGTTTTAATAAAATAATCTAAAATTATATGATTTTTTTTTTAATTTGTTTGGAATAATGAAAAAAAATCCAACCCAAAATAATGAAGCTCTAAAATCAATTTTAAAGCAATTTTATAAAAAAGTAATATAGTTTGTTATTAGAATACTAATCTAAAACAGAATTTATTGAAAGATTAGGAAGATTTCAAAGATAGGAATATATTGATATGGTTCTGTTTTTGATCCTATCTCTATTTGCGCAAAACTTTGATAATACAAACCAAAAATTATACATATTTTAAAAACATATATAATTTTTTTAATTTTTTATACATATTAGTATACTAATTTAGATTTAGTTTATAATAATATTATCACTTCCCAATTTTAAAAATATTTGATTTTTGGAAAATAATGTGTTACAATATTTTTGAGGTGAAAAGTATGAAATTAATAAAAAGAAAGTACCTTAATACATTAATAGATGTAATGGGGACTCCAGATATAAAAGTTATTACTGGAGTAAGAAGAAGTGGGAAATCTAAATTATTAGAGCTTTTTAAAGGATATATAGTAAGCAATGTAAAAAATTACAATATAATAGATATAAATTTTAACTCATTAGATTTTGAAAACTTAAAGGAATATCACAAATTAAATGAATATATAGGGCAAAGTTATAAAAAAGGAATGAACAATTTTGTATTGATTGATGAAGTACAAATGTGTGAAGGATTTGAAAAAACCATAAATAGTCTACATTCAGAAGAAAAATATGATATATATATAACTGGTTCTAATGCATTCTTGTTAAGTAGTGATTTAGCCACATTATTTACTGGAAGAACATTCGAAATTGAAGTTTATCCATTTTCTTTTAAAGAATATCTCGATTATTTTGAATGTAGTGATATAGATACTGCATTTAATAACTATGTGATGGAAGGTGGAATGTCTGGTTCATATTTATATAATTCTATAGAAGAAAAATATGATTACTTAAATGATATATACAATACATTAATAGTTAGAGATATTTTTGCAAGAAATAAAATAAAAGATGAAAAATTAATGAGTTCATTAAATGACTTTTTGATGGATAATATATCTAATAGAACATCTTTAAGAAATGTTGCTAATTCATTAAATACTATTAATTTAGAAACAAATCATAAAACAGTTGGTAATTATATAGAACATTTATGTGAAGCATTTGCTTTTTATAGAATAAGTAGATATGATATAAAAGGCAAGAAATATTTAAATAGTGACGAAAAATATTATTTGTCTGATCATGCATTTAGATATGCTCGTTTAGGAACAAAATCTTTGGATTATGGTAGAGTATATGAAAATATTGTTGCAATTGAATTATTAAGAAGAGGATATGAAGTATATACAGGGATATTATATAATAAAGAAGTAGATTTTATAGCAGTAAAACGAAACGAAAAACTTTATATCCAAGTTTCAGATAATATAGATTACGAAAAAACCTTAAAAAGAGAAGTAGAACCTTTATTGCAAATTAAGGATGCATATCCTAAAGTAATAATAGCTAGAACAAAACATGAAAACTATCAATATGAAGGTATACAAATATATGATATAGCAAGATGGTTAGCAGAATAGAAAATTATTTTCAACATGAAGTAAATAAATTTCTTTAAAATCTTGAAAGGTAGTAATTAAAGTGAATTATGAATTAAAAGAATTAAATATAAATATGGGAAAATTTGAATATGAGATGTATCAAGATATTCCTTTGAAGGAAAATGGCTCAACAAACTTATGTAATGGACTACCTTATGAAGTATTCAAAGATTATATAGAAACGTTATGAGTCTATTTTTGCTCCTATGCCTATTTTTCACAAATGCATACTATATTTAATATTAAAATATAGTAAAATGAGTAGGGAATAGGGGAATAGGATATTTTAGGAAAAATAGAAATTTTAAAATGAATTGTTTAAGTAAAAATTAGATTTATTTAAAGAAAATTATAAATTATAAAATTTTTATAATTATATTTGAACTAAAAATTTTGTGCAAACTTAATTTTATAGAAATTCTAAAAAACGAGCATTTGTTAATTATAAATTTTTAGAAATAATTTTTCATTATAATAATTGTTTTATAAATTCATTATTAAGTCCATTATAATTTGATAATAAATCTTCATAATATAATTTCATTATTATATAAAATTATCATTTTAATGTGATTTTTGAAAAATCTTATAATTATTGCAGAAACAGGTGTTTAGCTCAAAAAGTGCCAAAAAACCGACGCACGAGAATCGATTTTAAGCCGTTTTTAAAAAATAGTAATATAACTTGTTGTCTAAAACAAGACCTGAAAATGGCTAATCTGTAAGAATAGACGGATTTGGAGAAAGTTATTCTCTATTATTTCTCCTATCTCTATTTGCGCAAAACTTTGATTTTGTGCAATGTTATATATTTATAAAGAGATAGTAATACACTATCTCCCTACAATGAAGAATTATAAAGTAATTTATCATAATTTCTTTCTATTTTTGACATTAAATCATAATAATAAGTTCGTTCTATTTCCAAATGGTATAACTCGTCTATATCATCAAAAAATCCTAAAGCAATCTTTAAAACTTTATAATCATAAATATCTAATTCTTCTAAATCTAATTTTATACAATCTTTCATATTTTTTTATCCTTTCTATATAATTTGCCTAAAAAATCAACATTCAAAGTCCAATTTTTTGTTTTATACTCTAAACTATTAAAATTTACTGCCAAATAATTTTTATGTTTTATAAATTTATTTATCTTTACGTATTCTAAAAAACTACTATGTAAATCATATTCTTTTAAAATTTCGCCATTTTTATAATATTCTCCAGTTTCTGAAATGTATATTTGTATTATTTCTTTATTCTGTTTTGGTTGAATTGTTGGTATTCACAACTTCCTAAAATATCTGTATCATATACACTTTCATAAACTGGTTCTTGATTTTTTAAATCGTACTTTTCTATTAACATATTTTCTAATTTTGCAAAATCCTTTTGATTATGATTTACTATTTCTTCTGGACGTTTTAAATTTCTACTAAAAAAATAAGCTTTTAATCCTTGTAATCTTTCATCTGTATTATCTTTAGTCATATATTTGACTATATATGCTCCTATATTATCTACATGACTTATTGCATTTATATATACAAAACCTTGTCCCCATATTTCTTGCAAATATTGCTGAGGAATATAAGGAATATCACATAAAACATGATAATGTACTGCTCCCCTATTTTGAAATTCTATTACAGCTAAATATTTTATATCTTTACCAAATTTGTATTTTAATCTTTTCATAAATTGCCTAAATATATAATTTGCCTCTTTTACATCAGTTAGATTATCTTTAAATGTTAATGTAAAAAATTTATCATATTCAGCTTTAAAATTACAGCAGGCTAATCTTCGAACCATATCTCTTCTCCTTTGATTTGTGTTTGCATAATTTTTCAATGCATTTTCTATATCTTCTGACTTCTCTGTTGTTCGTAATGCCCCACCTTTTCCTTTTACATATTTTGAATAGGAGTAAACTTCTACAATATCGCCTGTTATAACGTACTTTTTTAACATCTAGTTTCCCCCTCAAATATTTTTCGTCTGATTTTCAACTATAATCAAGTTAAATATTTTATATTATATATATTATTATATATTTATATTATATATATATTATATTATTATATATACATATTTCTTTTATGAATTAGTTTTGTATCGCTTTCTTACGAAAGCTTTATACAAAACTAATTCATATTTAGAAATGGTATTTTTCTAAGTATCCACATAACTAATTTATATACTTGTTCAAAGTTTAAAAGTATTATAAGTATTGGTATTCCAACAGTTAAAGTTATAGGACGTATGAAAAAGCCTAACAAATTCAAATTATCAAATACTAAACTAAGAAATCCATCTATACTCGTAGTAAGTTCAGATGGAAATGGTGGTAATGATATCCAACCAAAAACTACATTTAATAAGCCTTTTATTAAATTCAATAATACCTCAAGTATCATTTTGTTGTTACCTCCTCATACTTTCTTCTAAACAAATTTACTAATTCAAAAATAATAAATGCATCAACACAAAATAAATAAATATCATGTATTGTTTTTAATGCTCCACTCTGAACTAAACTATTTAAGTCAAATGTAGTGGCACTCATAATTTTATTATTTGTAAATGGTTCATATAAATCAGGTATATTAAATACTGGATTTGCAAAGTTTATATTTAATATTTTTGTTAAAATGTCTATTACAATTTCAAATGGATAAAATAAAAAACCTAATCTATCTGAAAACCAATCTTTCAAGTCTGTAAAATAACTATCAAAAAAATCGTCACTAGGTATGAACAAAGATTTTATTGCATCAACTAATAATTCAATTAACTTATATACAAAAAAGTTTTCAGAAAAAGGGTTAATATAACTAAGTATATCCCCTATTTTCTCGAAAATGTTTTTATTTGTTTCTGTTTGTTCTTTTATTGCATTTGTTTGCTCATCTATTTTTGAATTAGTTAAGTCTTGTTTATTTTTTACTTCTTCTTCTGTTGTTAATCCTCCAACTTCAAAAGTGATAGTATTATATATTTCAGAACCATCTAAAGTACTAAGTGTAAACACATACTTTCTTCCATTACTAAAATCAATTCCTAAATCTTGACGAGGTATATCATAATACATTTGTAAATTCTCTGCATGACCATATGGACTATTATAATTTAAAACAAATGTCTTTAGTGGTCTTAAATTAGTAACGCCTGATGAAGCATCAAATAAAACTAAACCAAATTCATCTCCACTATAATCAAATTTACCAGCATCAATTTTTAATGTATCAAAATTCGCACTTGATAATTCTTCTTTTGTTGTGATAAAACTTGGATTAGAAGAAGAAGAAAAAATTATATTACCTTTTAAATCTAATAAATCTTGTGTACTAAAAGCAGCAGTAATACCACCATCAAAATAAAAACCTGATTTATCAGAAGTAGATGTTTTACTCCAACTAGAACTATTTACAGAAGTAATATAATAATAATCATATTTAAGTGCATTAAAACTTTGTAGAGCTGCATCAATTGGAAACAATTGCAAAGAATATTCATTGACTGCAATTTCAGATAAACGAATTTTATAATTATCTGAATTATAAGGCAATAAAATAAAACGTGTTCCAATAATATTGTTTTTACCATACAAAATACAATAATCTTTACCTTTTACATATTCATCAAAATCTGGTAAATCATATATAATATTATCTGAAAAATTAATTGATGTTTTTCCAAAACTATTTATAGCAAAAATATTTATACATAAAACAAACAAAATTAAAATTACTAATATTTTTTTCATATTATACCCTTTCTTAATTATTTTACAATAATCATATTTCTAAGAACGTTATATATAAAAATAAGACAAACAACAAAAATCAATACATACGAATATTTATTAAGTTCTTTTAATTCTTTTATTTGATTTTCTTGATTTGTTATTATTGTTTCTTGTTTATTTATGATTGAATTAGTATTGTCAAGCATCTTATTATAATATATATCGTAATAGTCGTAAGCACGCACTTCTTCATGTTGATTTTCTTCGGTTTCTGCATTATCATTATTTTCGGTGTTTTCCTCAATTTGTTCAATATTTTCATTTTCTAATTCCTCCATTTTTAAATTCCTCCTCTAAATGTTTTGGGAAAAGCAAAACTCAAAAACATATTTACCAACCTTTCTGCTAAAAGAAAAATTATTCCTATTGGTAAAGCATTTTTTATAACTACAACTATTAAATCAACTATTCCTTGATAATCCATTTATTTTTACCTCCTCATTTTTATTATATATATCTTGTTTTGTTGTACCATTCCACTCTTTACGATATCTTTTCATTTTTGCATAAGTATCATAACAGTCATATAAACTAGGTTTATGAAACCATAAAAATTTACGTATTATATCTGCTTGCAATTTTCCATTATCTTCTGTTGCTGTTTTTCCGTTTATTACTGTATTATACTGAATACATGATAAATAATTTTTGCAAATTACTACTGTGTCAATTTGTTCTCTAAGCGGTTTAGCTAAACGCATGAAAACTTGACTAGTTCCTACTATATGTTTTCTTTGTTTTCTTTGTTGGGAAACTTCAACCATAATTTCAATTGGTATATTCTTACTTTCAAGACTATTAAATTCCAAATGTATCTCATCAATTAAATATAAAACTCCCTCAAATCCATTATTTAATTCTTTTATACAGTCAATTCCATCATAGGCAACTACTATTTTTATGTCTTCTCTGAATTTATCTATTGATGTTTTTGTTTCTCCATTTATTGTTGATACTGTTACTACTCTAACAAGTTCGTCTGTATCAATTAAACGAAAACATATTTTTGTTAAATTTTCAGTTACATTTTTTATTTCATAGTAACAATTTATCGGAAATTCTTTTATAGAAACATTAGTACAAAAAATTGCATCTTCATATAAGCGATTTACTTTTATGCAATATTGTACTGCACTTAATGTCTTACCTGCACCTTGTTCTGCACAAAAAACAAGTAAGCCTTCAGGATAAAAATATGTAGGATTATTTCTTGCAAATTTTCTTTTATAATTTACAACTTTAAAGACATCAAAAAAATTGTGTGAACCTTTTAAACTTTCTAAATTGTCCATTTTCTCCCCTCCTTAAAAAAACAGAGAAGACACAAAGTCTTCTCATAATATATAATTAAAGACTAAAACTTAATTTTACCTTTTGTGACTGCACTTGTGAAAATTTGTTTTAGTTTTCTTGCACCAAACCACATTAAAACGAAAGTCATACCTACACCTACAATTGAAGCAAGAATTGCTACTAATTGAGTTGGTGTAATAGAAGCAACAAGTGATGTTTTTAATGGTTCGATAACTGATGCAACATTAGTTACTTCGTTCATAACGAATTACACCCCTTTCATTTGTATTTGTAATTTATTTTAATCAACAGCTATTGGAATAGCTTTTAATGAATTACCGAAAAAATTAATATCAAATGTTAAAGTTATGTCGCTATAAGGTTTTTTTATTAAGAGTTCTTGTACTATATCACTATCTGTTGCTATTTTAAATTTTCTTTCATATATTCCATTTTCTGTCTGTTCATCTACTGTAAGTGTATAACTGTCTTTGTATTGTATTAATTGTCCTCTATCATTTGTAAATTCTCCACCATCTTTTCTTACTAATTGTTTAAACTTAAATTTTCCTTTACATTCCATTTTTTTACCTCTTTTCTAAATTTTTAACAATTTACAAATTTCTCCCCTATAACCAACAAGAAAGGGGAGCTTTCCTATTGGTTTTTAAACTATTTTATGGGGCATAAATGCCTCATAAACAAATTATACACAAATGGGGCATACATGTCAATGACTTTATAAAAAAAATATTATAAAATATTTAGAGGTGATTTAAAATGCTAAGAGAATATAGAGAAAAAGCAAATATAAGTCAAGAAAAATTAGCAGACATATCTGGTATAGATAGAAAAACAATATTTAGAATTGAAAATGATATAAGTATACCTAAGATAGATAGTTATGCAAAAATAGTCATTGCATTAAATATGACAAATGAAGAAATTGGAGAACATATAAGAAAAATTACTATACAAAATAAATAAAAGACAATGTATGACACACATTGCCTAATACCATCATAAAGGAGATGATAACCTTGAAAAAATTTAAAAAATATATATACACATTTATTATAGCACTATTTTTTTGTTTTGCAATAGTTTTTTTATTAAAATTATTTGGAATAGACTTAAAACCATTATTATTAGCATTTTTAAGCATAAAATAAGAAATTTGACATATAATAAAATTGATGTTATAATAACATCAAGACGTCGATATAGTAATTTTCAAGTAGAGAAATGTAAAAAAGACTAGGTGGGCATACCTAGTCTTTTCCTTTTGCTAATCACTCAAATGCTTTACTATCAAGTAAATCAAATAGAGCTTTAACAACTTTAGTAATTCTCTCATAGAGAAATAACCTCCTTCCTACCTCTGAGAAAGGCAAAATTATATTATAGCATTTTTTTTATTTTGTCAATATTGGGTATTCCTAATTAGATTTTTTTCACTAGAACGATTTTATGTATTTATAATTTCTAAAATAGAATCGCGACCAATCAAACTCATTGAATGACTTTATTGCTATCGCTTATAGCGTCTAGCTAACAAGTCAGTCATTAGGGGTTGCACCCCTCCTCGACAACTTCGTTGTCGACCCCTGCTAATATGTGTCTAATTAAAACGAGAATAAAAAATAAGACATTTTTATGTCTTTTTTGATAAAATTTATATTGAATTAATTTTTAAGCTATAAACTTTGATTTTGTGCAATGTTATATATTTATAAAGAGATAGTAATACACTATATGCTCCTATATTATCTACATGACTTATTGCATTTATATATACAAAACCTTGTCCCCATATTTCTTGCGAGATAAAACCATATCCACGCATAAAATAAAAAGTAGGCAATGTAGCACACACATTACCTAATACCATCATAAAGGAGATGATAACCTTGAATAAATATTTACGTAATCTTATTATAGCACTAATTTATTGTTTTGCAATAGTTTTTTTATTAAAATTATTTGGAATAGACTTAAAACCATTATTATTAGCATTTTTAAGCATAAAATAAGAAATTTGACATATAATAAAATTGATGTTATAATAACATCAAGACGTCGATATAGTAATTTTCAAGTAGAGAAATGTAAAAAAGACTAGGTGGGCATACCTAGTCTTTTCCTTTTGCTAATCACTCAAATGCTTTACTATCAAGTAAATCAAATAGAGCTTTAACAACTTTAGTAATTCTCTCATAGAGAAATAACCTCCTTCCTACCTCTGAGAAAGGCAAAATTATATTATAGCATTTTTTTTATTTTGTCAATATTGGGTATTCCTAATTAGATTTTTTTCACTAGAACGATTTTATGTATTTATAATTTCTAAAATAGAATCGCGACCAATCAAACTCATGTCACACTTTCTTAGAAATATCTATTATTGAAATACCTAGTATAACTTCTCTGTACTTTAACCTTGCATATATTCTATATATTTCTCATTTGGACTCTTCCATCCTAATGGTTTCATTGGAAAATTATTATACTCTTTTTTGTTCCTTGCCAATTTAGTCTGTTTGTAAATTCAAATCCATTATCTGT
>CAOKGO010000033.1 GCA_948468045.1 uncultured Clostridium sp.
CAAAAATATTTTTAAATTTTTTTGAAAAACTATTGACAATTAATAGTTAGTCTTTCAAAACTAGGATTTGGGGACGGCCCCATAATCCTATTTTATTAAAACTGCTTTTATCCTTCTAATTCCTGATGAACTAGACTCTTCTTTTTTTATTTTGAATGTTCCTAACTCTTTTGTATTTTTTACATGAGGTCCACCACATAGCTCTTTAGATACATTTCCTATGCTATATACAGTTACAATGTCTGGGTATTTTTCAATAAACATACATTCTGCCCCTGAATTGATTGCTTCTTCTTTTTTCATTTCTTGTTTTGTAACTTCTAATCCCTCTTGTATCCATTCATTAACTAAGTCTTCAACTGCCTTTTTTTCTTCGTCTGTTAGTTTATGGTCACAATTGAAGTCAAATCTCATTCTATCTACTGTAATGTTTGAACCTCTTTGATGTGCATCTTTTCCAATTACTTGTTTTAGTGCTGCATTTAGCAGATGTGTTGCTGTATGATAAGCTACTGTTTCTCCTGTTGTTTCAGCAAGTCCACCTTTAAATTTTTGTTCTGAACCTTGTCTTGATTTTTCTTGATGTTTTTTGAATAATTCATTAAAGTGTTCTAAATCTACTTCATATCCATTTTCTTCAGCCAACTCTTTGGTTACTTCTGGTGGAAAACCATATGTGTCATATAGCTTAAATACAACTTCTCCTGCGATTTTCTTGCTTCTATTTTGTTCACATTTTTGTATTTCTTTTTGAAATTCTCTTTCTCCATGTGTCAATGTTTTTACAAATTTATCTTTTTCTTCTAATATGACATTCTTTATTGTTTCTTTATTGTTTTCTAATTCTGGATACATTTCTTTTAAGTTTTCCACATTTATATTAATTAATGTAGATAACTCTTCTAAATTAATTTGTAATTTGTTTAAATGTCTTATCATTCTTCTAATTAGTCTTCTTAGTACATATCCTCTATCTATATTGCTTGGTCTACCACCATCTGCTATAATCATCATACTAGAACGTAGATGTTCTGCAACAATTCTTCTGCTTTCTATATAATCTTGTTTTTGAAGTTCGTTTAATTTTTCCATAATTGGACTAAATAATTCTGTGTCAAAAGGTGTTTCTTTACCTTCTAATAACATGGTCATACGTTCTAGTCCCAATCCTGTGTCTACATTTTTCTTTGTTAATTTAGAATAACCATTTTTATCTTTAAAATATTCCATAAAAACATTATTCCAAATTTCTACATATTTACCACAATCACATGATGGTTGACAATCTTCACAACAAGCTGGTTTTCCTGTATCATAAAACATTTCAGTATCTGGTCCACATGGTCCTTCTTCCCCTGCAATCCACCAGTTATCATCTTTTCCATAAAAATAAATTCTATTTTCTGGAATTCCTACTTTTTTCCAAACATTTGCTGAAACATCGTCCCTTGGGCAGTCGTTATCTCCTGCAAAACATGTTACAGATAATTTTTCAGCTGGAATCCCTAGTTCTTTTGTTAAAAATTCGAAACTCATTGCTATTGATTCTTCTTTAAAGTAGTCTCCTAATGACCAATTTCCAAGCATTTCGAAATATGTTAGATGACGGTTATCCCCAACCTCATCTATATCATTTGTTCTAACACATTTTTGGTAATCTGTAAGACGTGTCCCTTCTGGATGTTTTTCTCCTAATAAATATGGTACTAATGGTTGCATTCCAGCTGTTGTAAATAATACAGATGGGTCATTTTCTGGAATTAGTGGTGCAGATGGAATAACACTATGCCCATGGTTTTTAAAAAAATTCAAATATTTATTTCTAATTTCAATTGCTTTCATTTATAATCACATTCCTTATATCATGATTTAGGTTTTTATATGGGTTTACCTATAAACCTTGTTGTCCGTATTCTTCTTTCCAAATTATACTCTAAAATATAGAAAAAATCAAGAAAACAAATATATTTTCTTGATTTTAGCAATTTATTTGTAAATTTAATTCTTATTGTATTTTTTTCAATAGTATTATTATTTTTTAACAAATTATACTTGTATTATTGCTTTTTTTCAATTTTGAAATCATATGCATTTGCATAATCAAATGTTGCACTTGTACTAAATTGTTGGCTTTCTCCTGGTTTTATTTCATTTATGGCTGCTTCAATTGTAATAATTTTGTTTCCTTTTTCATCTAATATTGTAACATTTGCTATAAATCCACCTTTTATTGTATCTGTTGTATTCTTTATCTTTCCTAATAATAATGTTTGATTACCTTTTTCTGTTAGTTGAATATTTGTTATTTCCATTCCATCAATTGTTTTTGTCTTTTTTAACTCTTCACTTGTATTTAGCCTAGTCCCATCATTTAATAATTGAACAAATTCCTCTTCTGAAACTTCAGCTTTTTTCTCTTGTTTTACTTCTTCTTTATTTCCACTACCTCTAACAATTGCTACAATAATAACTATTATAGTAATTGCAACTAATACCGCTATTGCTTTCTTTTCATTATCTTTCATTTGTTTTTTTCCCCCTTAACTTTTGTTATATCATTTATAGTATAACTTTTATCAAATAGTTTGTCAATTTATTTTTCTAAAATTGTTATTAGTATACCATCTACTAATCCAGTTTTTTCATCATATTCTACTTCAATATTATATTTTTTATTTGTGTTTTCTTCAATTAATTTATTCATTTTTATAGCTATTTCTTCTTTTTTATCAAACCTGTCTAATTTTAATCTTAATTTTTCACTTGAAATCACTTCATAGCCTACTAAATTATCTTTTATTGCCTCTATCACAGTCAAAATTTTGGAACTTTCCAAATTTTCACCTTCTAAAATTTCAAATTTTGAATTAAATCTATTTTTCTCTGTTTCAGTAATTCCCATTGCTTCTAATACTTGTTTTTCTTTTACTATTCCTGCTGTAATAATTACATTCCATAAATCTTGCTCACTAATAACATTTTGCTTTAACTCTTCAATTTTGTTAGAAACACTATTACTTACAGTTCCTAATAATGCTCGTAATTTTTCTTCTTCTAAATTGCTTAAATTAATAGCACTTTTTTCATCCAAAATAATATCATTTTCAAAATTGTCTACCATTTCTATATTTTGTTTAGCAATTAAATCTATTTTATTACTATTGTCTTCATATTTTATTAAAATATCTTTTTCACATTTATTATTATCTATTTTTTCATTAATATTTAAACCATATTTTTTTATATTTTCTCCATCTATTTGTTCATAATTAGCATCTATTTGGTTTGCATTTTTATAAATTTCTATTGTTTGAACCTGATCTTTACTAGAAGTTACATCTTTATAAGATATTTTCATATATCTATCTTTATTATTTGATAATAATTCCATACTGATTTCATATTCAGATGTTTCTATAATTGTTTTTACTGTAGTTTTACTGCTTTCATAAACTATTATTTTTGTTTCATCTGTACCAATATTATTTTTTATAATATTGGTTATTTTTTCATCTATTTTTTCTATAAACTGCTTTCTTAAATCACTAGTTTTTGTTGGTTGATATTCTTTTATTATTGATTCAAAGTTATCAATTTTACTTAAAATTATTTCATCTTCTCTCACTTTTTCTAATACTTTTATATACATATTATTTAATTGTTCTTTTGTTAATGTTAAAACATAGCCATTTACTATTACATCATTCCCATTTATTTTTATAATTTGATTTTTTTGCTTTGAAAAATTTTCCTCTGAAAAACTGCTACTTATTATTTCTATATATTTTTCTCTAAGATTTTGCCATTCTTCTTCTGAAAATTGAAAAATGCTTTTTAAATCAATATTCATATTTATAGAATTTGGTATATTTTCTAATTGCTCATCTGTATATCCTATTTTTCTAAAAAAATCTTTTAAATGCTCATTGTTTATCATTAAATATTGATTAAATAAGTCTGAAAATTTAATACCATAAGTATTTTTGCTTTGTATATATTCTACTTCTGCTACTTCTTCATTACTATTTAATAAATCAATATTTTGATATTCAAATTCATTTTTCTTATCTGTTTGTCCATTTATTTCTAATTTTAACTGGTTTATTGAATTTTGTGTATTTTCAGAGGTTTTCCCTCTATTTTCAACAAAATTAACATTTACTTGTGTTTGTGTAGTATATTTATTTTCTTGTAACATTTGGTCATATTCACTTTTTCCTATTTCACTATACAAGCTATCTATGTTTTCTATATTTTGACCCATATATTTTGCAAATAAGGTTGAGTTAGATTTAAAATTATCTGTATATATATATAATAAAATTAGTGTTGTTAATATAATTAATAGAAATATTACTATTGACAAAATTATTAGTATCTTTTTTTTCTTTTTTGGCATCATCATATTTTCCCTCCAAATTTGTTTTTTATATTTTTATTTCATTCTTTGTTTTACTGCTTCATATATTATAATTCCAGTAGAAACTGATGCATTTAGAGATGTTACTTTTCCTTTCATTGGAATTTCAACTAAAAAATCACAATTCTTTTTCACTTTTTGTCCTATGCCATTCCCCTCATTCCCAATAACAATTCCAATTGGTCCTGTTAAGTCTTGGTCATAATGAAATTTTCCTGCATTTATGTCTGTTCCACAAATCCAAAGTCCTTCTTTTTTTAAATTTTCTATTGTGTCACACAGGTTCGTTACCCTTGCTATTTTCATATGTTGTACAGCCCCAGCAGATACTTTGTTGACTGTACTATTTACTAAAGCTGTTCTTCTTTTTGGTATTATGATACCATGAACTCCAGCAGTTTCTGCGGTTCTAATTATAGATCCTAAATTATGCGGATCTTCTATTCCATCTAAAATTAGTATAAATGGATCTTCTTGTCTTTTTTTTGCTTCTTGAAAAATATCTTCTACTTCTACATATTCAAAAGGTGGGACAATAGCTATTACGCCTTGATAATTTTGAGTCTGTGCCATTTCTTCCATTTTCCTTTTTTCTTTTTCTACTATAATTATTTTATTTTCTTTTGCTATTTTTATTATTTTATAAATGGAACCATGTTTTTCACCTTTCGTAATAAATATTTTATTGATATCTTTTCCACTTTCAAGTAATTCTAAAACAGCATTTCTTCCTTCAACTTGGTCATTATAAATTTCTTTTTCCATTATTATTTCTTCCCTTTCTAAACAGACATTCTAAGAAAAAAGAGGCATGATGGAAAACTTTAACCTTTTATATTACTTCTCATGCCTTGTCTTTGTTTCTTTACTCATCTTCTAATTTAAGAACTGATAAAAATGCTTCTTGTGGTATCTCTACATTTCCAATTTCACGCATTTTCTTCTTTCCTCTTTTTTGTTTTTCCAATAATTTTTTCTTTCTTGTAATATCTCCTCCATAGCATTTAGCTAATACATCTTTTCTCATTGCAGATATTGTTTCTCTTGCTATAATTTGTCCACCAATTGCAGCTTGAATTGGTATTTTAAACAATTTTCTTGGAATAACTGTTTTTAGTTTTTCAACCATTTTCTTTCCTCTCTCATAGCTACTATCTTTATGTACTATAAAGCTTAACGCATCAACTGGTTCTCCATTTATATGGATATCTAATTTTACTAAATTTGATTTTCTGTATTCTTTGAATTCATAGTCTAATGAAGCATATCCTTTTGTTTTTGATTTTAGATTGTCAAAGAAGTCATAAATAATTTCATTTAATGGCATTTCATATACTAAAGTCACCCTGTTTTCATCTAAATATTTCATATCTATATAAACGCCTCTTCTTCTTTGGCATAATTCCATGATGTTTCCAACGTAATCCTTTGGTGTTAAGATATTTGCTGTTACAAATGGTTCTTCTATATATGAAATTTCCTGTGGTTTTGGTAAATCTTCTGGATTATAAAGCTCAGTTACTGTTCCATCTGTTTTATAAACTTTATATATAACAGATGGAGCAGTTGTTATAAGTCCTAAGTCAAATTCTCTATCTAATCTTTCCTCTATAATTTCTAAATGTAATAATCCTAAAAATCCACATCTGAAACCAAACCCTAAAGCAGCCGATGTTTCTGCTTCATATTCTAGTGCTGCATCATTTAATTTTAGTTTCTCCAATGCTTCTTTTAATGCTTCATATTGGCTACCATCTATTGGATACAAGCCACAATATACCATTGGTGTTACTTTTTTGTATCCTTTTAATGGTTCTTCTGCTGGATTTTCTTTTAGTGTTATTGTATCTCCTACATTGATATCTGATAAATTTTTAATACTTGCTGCAATATATCCGAACTTCTCCAGCTTTTATTTCTTTTGTAGGCATATAAGAACCTGGTATAAAATATCCAACTTCTGCTACTGTAAATGTTTTATTTGTTGCCATTAATATAATTTCATCTCCAACTTTTACAGTTCCATCAACTACCCTTACATATGCTACTGCACCTTTATAATTATCATAATAAGAATCAAAAATTAAGCATTTTGTTTTTTGAGTTTCATCTCCTGTTGGAGAAGGCAAATCTGTTACAATTCTTTCTAACACTTCTTCTACATTTAATCCAGATTTTGCCGAAATACATGGTGCATCACTTGCTGGTATTCCAATAATATCTTCTATTTCTTGTTTCACTTCTTCTACTCTACTATTTGGCAAATCAATTTTGTTTAAAACTGGCAATATTTCTAAATTGTTATCAATTGCAAGATACACATTAGCTAAAGTTTGTGCTTCTACTCCTTGACTAGAATCAACAACTAAAATAGCACCATCACATGCAGCTAGGCTCCTAGATACCTCATAATTAAAATCCACATGACCTGGTGTATCTATTAAATTTAAGGTATATTCTTGTCCATCTTTTGCTTTATAAATCATACGTACTGCTTGTGACTTTATTGTAATACCCCTTTCTTTTTCAATTTCCATATTATCTAGCACTTGACTTTCCATCTCTCTTTTAGATAATACACCTGTCATTTCAATTAGTCTATCTGCTAAAGTTGATTTTCCATGATCTATATGTGCTATTATACTAAAGTTTCTAATATTTTCTTGTCTATTATTCATACTCATTCCACCTTTTTTGAGACAAGAGGGACAGGTCTTAAATGTCTCATTTTTTTATTATTTTAGCACACAAATTAAAAAACCTCAATAGTTTTCTAAACCATGACACAAATTATATACTTTTTCATAGCCTAAAGCACTTAATACTGTTTGTGCTTTTTTACTCCTATGACCTGTGCTGCAATAAACAATAATTACTTGCTGTTTGTCTAAAAGCATTTTATCTGCTTTTTCTTTTATTTCATATTCAGGAAGTAAAATTGCATTTTCTAAATGTCCCTCTGCAAATTCTTGTGGACTTCTTACATCTAAAAGAAGTGCACCTTGTTGTTGCATTTTTTCTAGCTGATATTTATTGATTTCTGCTTCTTTGCAACATCTATTTCTATTACATAAACCTCTTAATCTTCTTAACATATTTTCTTCTCCTTTTTAATTTCTTCTATGTTATTATATGTATTTTTATAAAATACGATACTTGTCCATACTTATCCACACATCTAATATTATTTTTTGCTACTATTTTTTTATTGTATTTTATTTTCCATTTTACAGAAGTGTTACAATTGTGTTTCTATTTGTGTTTTGATTTTGTTGTCATATTACATTTTTCTAGCTTTTTCGTCATGTTTTTCTGTGTTTTGTTACAATAATATTTCACATATGTTACGATTATGTTTTCTTCACAATGTTATGTTTCCTATTTTTTTATTTTTTTGTCATATTTGTTTTTATTTTTTTAAGTGGAAACTGTGGATAACTTTGTGAATAACTTTAAATTAGCACTTTTTATTCACGAGTTGTTCACATTTTATTTTGGTTTATATAATATTTTTTATTTTGTTTTATGTTTTGCTACTTTTATGTGTACTCTTTTTTGTTACTATTAGAAAAAATTTAAAATCCAAATCAGCTTATATTCTAGCTTTTTTGGATTTTTTCATTGTTTTTTATAAACATAATATTTTTCCTTAATGTTCTTTTTGATTGATGTCTTGCCTTTTACTGTTATCAATAGTTACAACATATTTGCTCCTTGTTATTATAACATTTTAATTAAAAAACTTAAAATAAATAATAGTTATTATCTCCAATATTGTAATAAATGGAAAACCAATTACAAAATTTAGCTTTTGTGTCTTGTGTCTAAAAGTATACATACCAGCAATAGTTCCAATTCCACCACCTAAAGCAGTTACAATAAATAAAGTCTTTTCAGGAATCCTCCATTTTCCTTTTTCAGCTTTTCTCTTATCTATCCACATAATAAAAAAGCCAAAAAGATTAATAAACAAAAAATACAATAAAATATTTTTTGTACTAAATAGCTCCTCAAAATTAATAGTTGTTTGTTGTAACATTTTTTTACCTCCTTTTGGTAGTTTGGGTAGTTTGGGGACGTTTCTTTTGCGCCATTTTTATGTAAATCCACTAAAAAACATCCCTATTCACATTAAAAATTAAAATCTAAATATACATATTTTTTTGTTTCATAGTTTAAGGCTTTTTCAATATCTTGTTTTGCAATTTCTGATATTTGGTTAATTCTTACATAATTACCTAATTGTTCTACTAATGGTACAATATATCTAATTTTTGCTTTTATACTATGACAATATTTTCCGTTCAACTTCTTCATTACTTTCTTTTATTCCAGTCGCATTTTTCCACAAATCAAAACATTTTGAAATATTATCATATTTGCAATTTTCAATTTTCTCTATCATTTCTTTTTCAGTTAATGTATATAAATCCTCTTCTGTAATTAGATTTTTATCTAACATTTTTTTGATAGTATCTGCTAAAAATTGCATTGAAATTTTAACTTTGTTAATTCTATACATAGAAGACAACTTGCTCATATTATGTACAAATTTTTCTGCTATTTCCTTAGTTTTGAATCCAAGTTCTTCTATTCTTTCTTCGTTTTTTTGCACTTCTATATCTTCATAAATTTCTTTTACTTCTTTTAAATCCCATAATTTTGCTGTCGCACCTAATCCATTAGAAAGAGTGTATTCTAGCCTATCACTTGAAAGCATTGGTGTATCATTATCTGCAATCGGATATATATGATAATCTACTACCTCTTCTAGTTTTATTCCATCTTTATTTAATAGGCTCATAATTTCTTTCGATTCTCCAATAATTTTAGACGTTAATCCTTCAGTTGATTCTTGTGTTTCATAATCCCCATTCATAAAATCAATGGTATGTTTAAATACTGGTGTTGCAATATCGTGAAATAAACCTGATAATGTTTGTTTCTTATCCTTGGTAAAGTTCCATATAATTAAAGCTACTCCTATACTATGTTCTAAAGTTGAATACCATTTGTAATCAAATATTTTAGAATATATAGTTCCGCATGATACACTAATTCCTTCTAATTTTTGCATTTCTTTTGTTTCTATATATGGAACTAAAAATTCAGGTATTCCACCTTTGTTTAAAATATTATAATACTCTTTTACTTCTAGTCTTAGATTTTCTAAATATGAATTCAATTTTATCATCCTCTCATTTCTGTTTTATATTATAGCTAATAAAACAAATTGTTACGTTTACATAAAAATATCCCAAAAGAAACGTCCCCAATGCGACATTATCCAAATAGGCTCATTTGGTTGCTTTGGCTCATTCCGTTTAGACAACCGAATTTTTTTAGCAAGTCTGTTACTGATGTTCCTACTTTTGAACGTATTTTTAGGTCGTCTATTGACATGAATTTTCCGTCTTTTCTTGCGTTTTCTATTCCCTGTGCTGCAACTGTTCCAAGTCCTGGTATGCTGTTTAGTGGTGGTCGGATTCCATTTTCTTCTACTTGGAATTTTGTTGAGTGTGATTGATATATGTCTATTGGCAAGAAGCTAAATCCTCTTTCATACATTTCTAATACTAATTCTAATATTGCATACATTCCTTTGTCTTTTGCTGTTGCATTGTTCCCCTCTAAGTCTATTTCCTTCATTTTGTTTTTTACTTTTTCTTTTCCGAATATCATGTATTCACTGTCAAATTCGTCTGCTCTAATTGAGAAGTATGATGCATAATATGCTAAAGGTTCATGTACTTTAAACCAAGCTATCCTAAAGGCATTTGTTACATATGCTGCTGCATGGGCTTTTGGAAACATGTATTTTATTTTTTCACATGATTTGATATACCATTCAGGTACATTGTTTTCTTTCATTAAAGTTACGTATTCTCCCCATTTTTCTGGGTCTTTTAAGGCTTTTCCTTTACGTACTGTTTCCATTATTTTGAATGCTTTGTCTGGTGGTAATCCTTGTTTTATTAGGTATATCATAATATCGTCACGGCAACATATTGCATCTTGCAAAGTTACTGTTCCTGCTTCTATTAAGCTTTGTGCATTCCCTAACCATACGTCTGTACCATGTGATAGTCCGTGAAATTCTAATTAATTCGTCAAATGTTGTTGGTCTTGTGTCTACTAACATTCCTCTTACAAATTTTGTTCCAAATTCTGGCACTCCAAAACTTCCTACTTCTGAGTGTATTTGTTCCGGTTCTACTCCGAAGTGCTTTTGTAGAGCTAAATATAGACATTGTTTCTTTGTCATCTAATGGCACTTTGGTTGGGTCAATTCCTGTTATGTCTTGCAACATTCTTATCATTGTTGGGTCGTCATGTCCTAGTATGTCTAGTTTTAACAAGTTTTGGTCAATTGAATGGTAATCAAAATGTGTTGTTATTATGTCTGAGTTTGGATCATCTGCTGGATGTTGTACAGGACAAAATTCGTATATTTCTCTACCTTTTGGCACAACTATAATTCCCCCTGGATGTTGACCTGTTGTTCTTTTTATTCCAGTACATCCAGAAGCAAGCCTTTGGGTTTCTGCTCTATTTATTGGAATATGTCTTTCTTCAAAATATTTTTTTACATATCCATAAGCTGTTTTGTCTGCTACTGTTCCAATTGTTCCAGCTTTAAAGGTTGTTCCTTTTCCAAAAATGACTTCTGTATATCTATGTGCTTTCGCTTGATATTCTCCTGAAAAATTTAAGTCGATGTCAGGTTCTTTGTCTCCATTAAATCCTAAAAAGGTTTCAAAAGGAATATCCATTCCATCTTTATCTAATGCATGTCCACATTTAGGACATACTTTATCTGGCAAATCGAACCCATTTTTATATCCATAATCTGTAAAGTCTGAATATTTACAACTTGGACAACGATAATGTGCAGGCAAAGAATTTACCTCTGTAATTCCTGTCATATTTGCTGCAAAAGATGAACCAACAGAACCTCTTGAGCCTACAATATATCCATCTTCATTTGACTTCCATACTAATTTTTGTGCAATAATATACATTACAGAAAATCCATTTTTTATAATAGAATCTAACTCTTTGTCTAATCTCTCTTGAACTATTTGTGGAAGTGGGTCTCCATATAATTCATGTGCTTTATTGTATGCAATATCTTTTATTGTTTGCTCACACCCTGGTATGTGTGGCGGGCATTTTTCTGGTGATATTGGACTAATTTGGTCACACATATCAGATATTAAATTTGTATTTGTTACAACTACTTCATATGCTTTTTCTTTACCTAGATAACTAAATTCTTCTAACATTTCTTCTGTTGTTCTTAAGTATAATGGTGCTTGATTATCTGCATCGTCATATCCTTGTCCTGCTTCTAATATACGCCTATATACTTCATCTTGTGGGTCAATAAAATGCACATCACAAGTTGCTACAACTGGCTTATTTAGCTTTTCTCCTAAATCTACTATTTTTCTGTTTATGTCTCTTAAAGCTTCTTCATCTTTTACAATTTCATTTCTGATTAAAAATTGATTGTTTCCAATTGGTTGTATCTCTAGGTAGTCATAGCTACTTGCAATTTCTTCTATTTCTTCATCAGTTTTTCCGAAGTTCAATTGCTTGGTATAATTCTCCTGCTTCACAGGCACTTCCGAAGCATTAGTCCTTCAGAATATTTTTTGTACAAACTTTTTAATATTCTTGGTTTTCTATAAAAATAATGTAAGTGTGAAAGTGATACTAGTTTGTATAAATTCCTTAAACCAATATAATTTTTAGCCAATATAATTGCATGATATGTTTTTAACTTTTTATATTCTTCTCTTTTTGCTTCTTCTGTACAGCTAACTTCGTCTATATCTTCTACTTTTTTAGCTCCTCGTTTTTTTAACATGTCTATCATGACCTTAAAAACTTTAACTGTTGTATCTACATCATCTAAAGCACGATGTGCTACTTCTACTTTAATTCCTAAGTTTTCAGCAATTTTCCCTAATTTATATTTTTTGTAATCTGGAAATAAATCTTTTGCTAAACTTAATGTATCTAAATATGTATAATCAAATTCATAACCCAAATTTTTTGCAGTTTGCTTTAAAAATCCCATGTCAAATGGTGCATTATGGGCAACTAAAACAGAACCTTGGATAAAATCTAAGATTTTTGGAAATACTTTTTCAATAGTTTCGGCATCTTTTACCATGTCATCTGTTATATTTGTAACTTCAGTAACCCTTTGTGGAATGTGCTTTTCTGGATTTACAAAACAACTAAACTTGTCTATTACTTCTCCATTTTTTACTTTCATAATTCCGAACTTCTGTTATTTTTTCTGTAACTGCTGAAAATCCTGTTGTTTCTAAGTCTAATACACAATAAGTTGTGTCTATTTCTTGTCCTTTTCCATTTGTTATAACTGAATTTTTGTCTGGTGCTAAATATGCTTCTACTCCATATAAAATTTTCATGTCTTTGTTGTCATATCCAAGCATTTTGTGTGCTTCTGGAAAAGCTTGTACTACTCCATGGTCAGTAATTGCAATTGATTTCATTCCCCATTTCATAGCTCTTTTAATGAGGTCTTTTGCAGATGTCATAGCGTCCATTTGACTCATTTGGGTATGCATATGTAATTCTACTCTTTTTACTTCAGCATTGTCTTGTCTTGTTACTTTTTCTAACCCCTCTGTTTCTATAACTGTATTTGCCATAACTGTTAGCTCATTAGAAAATGTGTCCATTTGAGCAGTTCCAGCAACTTTTACACCTTTTGCATTTTGTATTCTTTTCATTTGTTTTTTTGCAGTTTCTTTATTTAAGAAAGTTTTACAAGTTATTGTACTTGTTCCATCATATACATCAAAACTAAATAATGTTTTTCCAGATTTTAGGGTTCTATCTTCTGTAAAAATAACTTCCCCTTGTAAAGCTATTTTTCCGTCATCAACACCTAAATCTTGCACTTTTACAAGTGGGTCTGTTATGTTTTGTGTTGCCCCTAAAATTAATGGTGTATCTGGTAATTCTTCCTCTTTTGGCAATTCTGGTAGTTCACTATTTGTTTCAACTATTGTATTTGCAATTACAGTAATATCTCCTGCATATGTATCTAAACCTGCTTTTCCTGTCGTTTTTATAGCTTTTGCTGTTCTTATTTTTTCTAATATCTCATTCCCCTCTTGATAGTCTTTTGCAAAAGATTTGCAAGTAATTGTTCCTGTACCATCATATAGGTCAAATATTATCATTCCTTTACCAGATTTTGTTTCTCTTATGTCTGTTGTTACTATTCTTCCCTCTAATGTTACTTTTCCATCATTTGCAGAAATATCTTTAATTTTTACTAGTTTTTCTTTTGCTCTTGATGGTTTTCCCATAATATATTCTTGCTCAGTTAAATTTGGCATTTCCTCTAAACTATCTTGTGGTATGTATCCTTCTTCATCTAGTGGTGGTGCATAATCTACATCATTATATTC
This sequence comes from uncultured Clostridium sp., assembly GCA_948468045.1. Lineage (GTDB taxonomy): Bacteria > Bacillota > Clostridia > TANB77 > CAG-508 > CAG-269. The sequence goes on from CAOKGO010000033.1 coordinate 13,879, forward strand.
TAGAACATCATTTACTTTTTCTTCCATAAGTTGTTTATTGTTTTCTTCTATTCTTGCTATAATCTGTGCTTCTTGGTTTTGGATCGCTTCTCTAATTTCTCCCATTTCTTTGCTAGATAATTTTTCTGTAATATCAATTGCATATTTTTGACCAAATAGATTTAAGATTGTTTTTTGCAATTCTTGATCTGTTTTTTTGGCTTTTAAAAAATCTGCTCCTTTAATATGCATTTGTATATATATGATATTTTCTTTTACTTCTACATCACTTTTTAAAAGTAACATTGGTTTTGCTAATGGATATTTGTGGGACATATATGCTATGATATTTTTCCATTCCTTTGGAATTGAGCCTTTTTCTACCTTTTCATGATATTCTATTTTGACATCTATTTGCTCAAATTTGAATCTTTCTTTTAAAAAGTTTTCAAAATACCATATTTCTTTTATTTCTATATATTCGTCTAAATATAAAATAATTTGCAAGGTATTTGTCTTTTTTATGACATTTAGTTCTTTTATTTGTGCATATTTTATATTTGAACTTGTTTTATAATCACTAAATATTTCTCCTAATTTTTTGGTTTGTTGCTCTTTTTCTTGCATATATTTTCGCTCCTTTTGATTTCCTTGATATTGTATCACATTTTGAAACATAACAAAAGAGGCATACTTAAAATTTCTTGATATTTTAATACTCGTCTTTGTTCGGCACCAAATTTGCTTTAACAAATTTATAGAACAAAAGAGGCATGATTAAAATTTTATGACTTTTTAGATTACTCTTTATGCCTCGTCTTTGTTCGCCCGCGAAAATTGCTTTGCAATTTTCTGTGGAACGCTTGATATTATAGGAAGTTCGGAGAACTTTCCTATAATAGAACAAAAGAGGCATGATTAAAATTTTATGACCTTTTAGATTACTCTTCATGCCTCGTCTTTGTTCGCCCGCGAAAATTGCTTTGCAATTTTCTGTGGAACGCTTGATATTATAGGAAGTTCGGAGAACTTTCCTATAATATCAAAAAATAGGATTTTGGGGCCGTCCCCAAATCCTATTTTTTATTTAAATATCCATTTGACTTCCTAAAAATGTTGCTGCTGATTGTGCTACTTTTTTCTCAACATCATTCATTTGACCATTTGGCTCTTTTGACATTAAAATAACAGTACCAATAGTATCTCCATTTGAAACAATTGGATATACTACTTGTGCATTATTTTTTCTTTCTTGATTATCATTTTTTGTAATTGGCATTGCTGTGTTACTATTTTCTTGACTAGTATATACTTCTTTGTCTTCCATAAGTTGTTCTAATTCTTGACTTACATCTTGTTCCAAAAATTCTTTTTTAGAACCTCCTGATACTGCTATAATTGTGTCTTTATCTGTAATGCAAGCAATATGTCCTGTGGTTTTTGATAAGGTTTCTGCATAACCTGCTGCAAATTCTGAAAGCTCACCTATTGGAGAATATTTTTTTAGTATCACTTGCCCCTCTCTATCTGTAAATATCTCTAATGGGTCTCCTTCTTTAATCCTCAATGTTTTTCTTATTTCCTTTGGAATAACTACTCTTCCTAAATCATCTATTCTTCTTACAACTCCAGTTGCTTTCATAATTTTCCTCCTCGTCATAATTTTGTTTATAATTTTATTATGACAAAAATGTAAAAAATTATGCACAAGATTTAGAATTTTTTTCATTTATTTAAAAAGTTATTATTTTCTATTTATTTTAATAAAAACTATTACTCTAAAACTGTTGTATCAACAACTTTCTCTTCTTTTTTAGGCAAAAAACTAATTTTATATTTATCTAAAATATATCCCATATCTTTAGAAAATTCTTTTAACATAACAATTTTTATAGTTGGATCTTTTCCTTTCAAGTAATCATCAATTACTTGTTTTAATTGTTTAATATTTTTCATTTCAGGTTCAATTTGTTTTGTATATCTATTAGCTCTATCCGTAAGTTTTTCCTTAATTAAAACAATATCCTCATTACTTGCACAAGAAATTCTTTGGAACAATTGGAATGGATCATAATATTTGAATATTGGCAGTTCCATACATTCTTTATCAAATTTTTCATAAAATTGTTCCATTCTCATTGGAATACATTTCATAATGTCTTCTGCTTTTTCTTTGTACATTTTATCAAGCAATTGATCGTTTAACATATTAAAATGTTTTAATATTTCTTCCATATCTTCTTCTACTTCTTCTATTGCAATTTTTCCTAATTCTTCTTTTGGATTTGGACAATAATTAGAAGTTAAAGATGCAATATTCATACCATTGAAAAATACACTTTTCAAAGTTTTTAAGTCATATTGAATAAGACCTTTTCTTGAAAAATAGCTAAAATATGCAAATAGTTTTACAGTATCTATTAAAGTTAATTTTCCTTCTTTTACATCATCAACAACTTCTTGTATTACACCATCAAATTGGTCATCTGAAATTTTCCAATATTCTTCTGTAAGTAATCTCTTATAACCAGGTAAATTTTCTGTATCTACTGTGTTTCTAATAGTTTCCATGTTTTCTTTAAATAATTTCATATCAAAAATACGTGTTCTAATGTAATATTCAATGAATTTAAAGAAACGATATTCTGATTTAAAATTATAGTAATAGTTATTATCAAATTCTTTGATATAGAATTGTCTATTATCCATTAAAATCCTAGAAGATACCAATATTGACTTATATTCTTCATTGTCTTTGATGTTTATAAATTTGTCTTTTGTTATTTTTCCTGCTTTTATTTCAAAAGAAATAGCAATCGTAAAAATTAGCATTGTTTGCATTACTCTATGGTTTGTATTTGGATAAGATTTATTTACCATTTCATAGATTTTTTTGAAGTCATTTAATGCGTGTTTCAAAATTCTTAGGTTTCTAGTCCCACTCTTATTAAATGTAGATATTATAAGCCCTGTGTTTTCCCTTAAAAAACGTATTAAATCTGCATTGTTTTCATATCTCATTAAAATTCCGTTTATAATGTAATCAAATTTTGGTGCATATTCAAAAGTTTCACCAATTAGCTTTTCTTTTATTCTTTCATAATCATTTGCTTTGTCAAATACATGCTCAATTTTATCTTGTATTTTTTCAACCATTGGTTTATCAGATTTATTTAATTCATCTTGTTTGTCTAAAAGATATGTTGCAATAAATGTTTTCATTTCAAGATTAGAGCTTTTTAATTTAGTTGAAAGCTCTTTTTCATTACAAATAATAATAGTTTTTATGTGGTCATGTTCAACAAAGTTATTGATATAACCTAAAATATCAATAACATCAACATTAGCTCTTTCTAAGTCGTCAAAACATAATACTTTGTCATCTGTTGAGAAAAACTCTCCATAGTCTACTCGGTCACCATTTTGCGTAACACCAAAAAAGTTTGCCATGTCAATACCAGTTTTGGCATATTCTGGTATGCTTGTTTGACCATTTGCATCCATAAATCTTCTTAAATTTTTGTCCATTAACTGGGTTGTTTCAATAAATATTTTTTTGCTGATTTCCTCTAAATTAGAAATTCCATATAGTGACATATATATAGTTGTATATCTTTTTCCACTTAATTCTAATGATTCAATCTTTTTTCTAATTTTGTTATTCCAAAAATGGGTTTTTCCGAGAACCCCACTCTCCATTTATCATAATTGCATAATCTGTATAATCTGACCTTACATAATCTAAAATACTTTCTACTAAATCTTCCATTATTTCCTCCTTGAGACAATAGGGACAGGTCTCATTTGTCTCATTTTTTGTATTGTAATAAAAATTAAAAATTTTCCTATAATATCAACACATTTTTATTCATATTATGAGACAAATTAGACCTGTCCCTATTGTCTCAATCTTTTGCTAATGTGAATACTTCTATTTGTTTTGGGCTTGCTTGCTTTAGTATTTTGCAACATTCATTCACTGTACTACCTGTTGTGTAAATATCATCTATTAATAATATCTTTTTATTTTGCAATTTGTTTTGCTTATGTAATTCATAAACACCTTGTATATTTTTTTGCCTCTCTTCTTTGTTTAATTTACTTTGTTCCACTATATTTTTTACTTTAATAAGACAATCTGTATTGTATTCTATCCCTAAGTTTTTCGCCATTTCTTTTGCTATTAATTCACTTTGGTTGTAACCTCTTTCTTTTCTTCTTTTTTTGCTTATTGGAACTGGTATTATTGTATCATAAGATTTTAAAATTGAAAAGAATTTTTTATTTTTTAACAAAAAATTTACAATTGTTTTATAGAAATAAGATTTTTCATTAAATTTGTAATCTATAATAGCTTTTCTTATTATTCCCTGATATTCAAAAATATATAAATGTTGCTGAAAGTAATAATTTGTATTAGTATTTTGTACAATTTCAAATTTTGCATTTTTTTCTAATTGTTTTTGACATTTTATACATAAAAAATTAGAATCAATTTTTCCACATATCCCACAACTTGGTGGGTAAATAAGATTTAATATTTGTTCTAAAATTTCGATTTTCTCCTTTCTGAGACAATAGGGACAGGTCTCATTTGTCTCATTTTTGTTTAGTAATTACTCTATAAAATGTAGCTCTACTCATATTTAAGATTTTAGCAATTTCAGTTTTTGTATATTTACACTCCTTAGAATTCAAATAAGAAATTAATTTATCAATTAATATTTTATTTTTTCCTATTTCTGAAATTTCAATTCCCTCTTGAGATAAAAAGTTTTCAAATAATTCTTTTATATTAATGCTTTCTTTTTCAAGGTTTAAATCTTCATACTCTATTTTTTTGAATTTTTCGATATAATTTTTTGAAGAACTAAAAATGAATTGTAAAATTTTCTCATTTATAAAACCTGTTTGATTTAAATAATCATTATACGAAGAATATTCATATTTTGCTTCATCATTTACTATACCTGCTTTTACAGGATTCATATGAATATATTTAATGCACTTATACATTTGCTCTCTTGTCATAATAGGAACTGACTTAAATCTATTTCTATATACATACCCAACTCTATTTTTTCTTCTATTATAATCCATTGCATAAATTGAATTAACTTGCTTCATAAAATTGCTAATATTTTGAGTTTCTTCAGTATGCATTAAAAAATGTGAATGATTGTCCATGATACAATAAGCCATTATATTTACTTTGAATTTCAAATAATATTTTTCTAATAGTTTCAAATATTTTATTTTATCTTCTTTTGATTGAAATATATTTTCCTTATTAATTCCTTGCACCATATGATGGCATAATATATTTCCTAATAAATTTCTGCTTATTCTTGGCAATTTACCACCTCCAATTTTAATTTTTAAAAATATTTTCTAAATTAGATACAATATATTGTATCTTATATTATATAACAAATATATAGCTTTTTCAAATTTTTTCGTCGCATTTTTTAACAAAATCTGACAAAAAAAGAACAAAAGGAGCATGATTAAAAATTTTTTACCTTTTAGATTACTTTACATGCTCCGTCTTTGTTCGCCCGCGAAAATTGCTTTGCAATTTTCTGTGGAACGCTTTATAT
>CAOKGO010000034.1 GCA_948468045.1 uncultured Clostridium sp.
ATTTCAATAATAGATATTTCTAAGAAAGTGTGACATATGTTTGACAAACCTACATTTATAATGGAATTACATTGTTAAATTACCTTGACAAACTGCTAGCAAATTGATAATATATATGTGGATTTTGCACCAAGAAAGGAATGGATAAGATATGAAAATATATCCAGACAAATACATAGATAAAGTAGAGCAAATTACAATAGAATTTTTGCGAGAAAACAAAATAAAAGCTTTAATTTTAGATGTTGATAATACTTTAATAGACTACAATAAAAATCTATCTCAAAGCATAATTGATTGGGCAAAAAAACTAAAAGAGCAAGGCATAAAATTATATATATTATCTAATACAAACCAAAAAGAAAAAGTTGAAAAAGTGGCTAAAGTATTAGAAATACCATTTCGAAATTTAGCAAAAAAGCCATTAAAGGCAGGATTTTTAAAAGTACAAAAAGAATTAAAAGAAAAATCAGAAAATATAGGTGTTGTAGGGGACCAAATTTTTACAGATATTTTAGGTGGTAATCGTTGTAATATGTTTACAATATTAGTAGAGCCAATTGACCCAAAAGAGTTTTGGTATACTGCATGGAAAAGACCAATAGAGAATAAAATAAAAAAAAGATATAAAAACAAGAAATAGTTATAAGTTCATATGTAAAGATTTTGTATATAAATTTGAACATTAACTATTATTTAGGAAAGGAATGGAATAATAGATGTATTTTAATGATGTACATATTGTGTATTATATTATTGCAGGAATTGTTGGAATAATTGTGGGACAACTGACAGATTGGGCAAATAAAAGATTACCAGAATATAAAAATGTAATATCAAAAGATATTATTCATGAATATAAAATAAATTTCAAACCAAATTACATATTAATGTTAATAACATCAATTATCTACATAACTTTAATTTATACATTTGGTATAAAAAATACGATAATTGCTAATTTAGACTTAATAAAGTTTTTGATATTAACACCAATGCTAATATCAGCATTTGTTATAGATTTTAAATTACAAATCATACCTAATCGTTTGAACCTAACAATATTTGAGATAGGTTTTGTTTTTACATTTTTATATGGATTATCAAATGTAGCAATTACAATAAATATGTTACTTGGAATGTTAGCAGGACGGAGGAATTTTTCTATTAATCACATTATTACGGAGGACTTTTTTTTGGAAAAGAAGCAATGGGGTTTGGTGATGTAAAATTAATGGGAGCTTTAGGACTATTTTTTGGCTTATCTAACATTATTATTATAACTTTAGTATCTTTCTTAATAGGAGCTATCCTTAGTATAGTTTTATTAGCTACTAAAATCAAAAAATCAGATGAATACATACCATTTGGACCATTTATAGTAATTTCAACTTTTATTAGTATGTATATACCTTTTGAACAAATAAAAACAGTACTTATGCAAATTTTTACTTTAGGTATGTACCATGGTTAGTGAAACGCTTTATATTATACGAAGTTCAGAGAACTTTCCTATAATATGAAAAAGAATTACAATTTTGGGGTCATCAAGCTTCATTTGAAATTTAATTAAAAGCAATCAAGTACACCTAATAAATTTCAAACTTATTTTCTTAGCCAAAATTTAATTATTTTCCAACTAGATTGGTATTTTAAGAAAGGAATGATATAGAAAAATGAATGAAAAGTTGCAATGGTTAAGGAATAAAATGTCAAGTTTAGATTTACAAGGGCTAATTTTAACTAATCCAACAAATATACGTTATTTAACAAATATAGAAGCAGAGGGTATTTTACTTTTAACTAGAAAAGAAAATATTTTTATTACAGATGCTCGTTATATTGAACAAGTACATAGTATATTAACTTTATTTGATGAAATTATTGTATATGACGTTCATGATGTATCAAAAGATGATTATGAGAATTTTTTTATGTTTTGTGAGAATGTTGGGTTTGAAGAATATGACATATCTTATGCAAAATACAAAGAATACATTAGAAAATTTAAAATTCACAATTTTGTAGAAACAGAACATATAATAGAAAAGCAAAGAATGATAAAAGATGAAGAAGAAATTAGAAATATAGAAAAGGCTTGTGAAATAACTGACAATTGTTTTAACTATTTATTAACTTACATTAAGCCAGGTATGACAGAAAAGCAAATAGCCAAAGAAATTGAAGAATATTACAAACAAAGAACAGATGGAATATCATTTGAAACAATTGTAGCATCACGGAGAAAATTCTTCTAAACCACATGCAGTGCCAACAGATAGAGAGATTCAAGAAAAAGATATTATTACAATAGACATGGGATGTAAGGTAAATGGCTATTGTTCAGATATGACAAGAACAATTTTTGTAGGTGAAGTGCCAAAAGAAATAAAACCAATTTATGATTTAGTACTAAAAAATCAAATTCAAGTAGGAGAACAATATAAAGATGGAGCAAGTACTAGAGTGCTAGCTAAGATGGTAGAAAATGATTTTAAGCTAAATGGATATGATTTAGTACATAGTTTAGGGCATGGAGTAGGAATGGAAATACATGAAGCACCATTTATAAGCTATAATTCAGATGCACAGTTACGTGAAAATATGGTAGTTACAAATGAACCAGGAATTTATATACCAGGAAAATTTGGAGTAAGAATTGAAGATACAGTACAAATTACCAAATTTGGATGTATAAATTTAACCAAAACTGGGAAAAATTATACTATAATATAAGAATATTGTATATTTAGTTTTGTTATTGCTTTTTTGTGAAAGTAATAAATATATAAGTAAAGAAGAACTTGCTTTTTTTGGAAAAATGTAGTAAAATAATTAAGATTAACAAAAAAGAGAGGAGAAATAATTATGGCAGCAGTATATTCAGCAGGAGATTTTAGAAATGGAACAACATTTGAAATGGAAGGAAATGTATATAGAATAGTAGAATTCCAACATGTAAAACCAGGAAAGGGGTCAGCATTTGTAAGAACAAAATTAAAAAATGTAATAACAGGATCAACTTTAGAAAAAACATTTAACCCATCAGATAAATTCCCAGCAGCAGAAATTGAGAAAAAAGTAATGCAATACCTATATAATGATGGAGGTTTATACTATTTTATGGATAATGAAACATATGACCAAGTTCCATTAAATGAAGAACAATTAGGAGATTGTCTAAAATATTTAAAAGAAAATATGGAAGTTACAATGTTATCATATAAAGGAAATACATTTGCAGTAGAACCACCAACATTTGTAGAATTAGAAGTTACATACACAGAACCAGGATTTAGTGGTAACACAACAACAACATCAGGAAAACCTGCAAAATTAGAAACAGGTTTAGAAATTCAAGTTCCATTATTTGTAAATATAGGAGATGTTTTAAAAATTGATACTAGAACTTGTGAATACATGGAAAGAGTATAAGAAAGGTGATTAACAATATGGGAACATTAAAAAACGAATATAAAAGTTTTTTAGATGACATAGAAAAAAATGTAAAAAATAAAGATGATTTAGAATATATAAAAGGAAGGTTTGCCTCTTTTGTAGACGTTGTATTAGACCAAATGGACTATATTATGGACTACAAGGAAGAAGAAATGGCAAAACTAGAAGAAACACAAAATGAACTAAATAATAAAATGCAACAAATGCAACAAGTCATTAATAATATTGAAAAAGACATTTATTCAGAAGATGGCTTCGATTTTGAAATTGTATGTCCATACTGTAATTATGAATTTATTATAGATGTAGATGAAAACAAAACAGAAATCGAATGTCCAGAATGTCAAAACATTATAGAATTAGATTGGTCAGGAGATGTAGATGAAGAAGTGCAACAAAATGACCAAGAATTTTGCCAAGGAGACTGCCATGGATGTAACGGTTGTGGTAGTAATGAAGAAGAAATAAATGAAGAAGATGACGATATGTGAGATATGAAAGTTTCATTTTCACGTTCTTGTAAAATTTAGTAGAGGAACAAAAAAGGAGCATGTAAAGTAGACTAAAAGGTCAAAAATTTTTAATCATGCTCCTTTTGTTATGTTATAGTAAAAATCTCCGATTTTCCTATAACATAAACACATTCTACACAAATTTGCAAAAGCAAATTTGGCAGGCGAACAAAGACGCGGCATGAAAAATTACTAAAAGGTCATAAAATTTTAATCATGCCACTTTTGTTATGTTATAGTAAAAATCTCCGATTTTCCTATAACATAAACACATTCTACACAAATTTGCAAAAGCAAATTTGGCAAGCGAACAAAGACGTGGCATGAAAAATTACTAAAAGGTCATAAAATTTTAATCATGCCACTTTTGTTCTTAAAAATAATTTACAGGATTTACATATTGCCCATTAATTCGAATTCCTAAATGAAGATGACAGCCAGTGGTTGCTCCATTTGTGGGATTTCCTTGCGAATCATAATATTGGTTTCCTTTTACTCCATAAACATTTTTAGGACCAACATGACCAATTACTTGTCCTTGTTTAACTGTATCTCCAACATTTACAATAAAGTTTGGGTCACAATGACAATAACTAACCTTGTAATTGTTAAAAGATAGAGTAATTGTGTATCCGACCAGCACCTAGAAAATCACGAAAAGTAATTTCTCCATCATGAATTGCAATAAATTTACTTCCGTTGAGGAGCAGGGATGTCAATTCCAGAATGAGAAGAAGAAGCACCGAGATGTAGGAGAATTACGTTTTCCAAATGGAGAACTAATTTTGTTATATCCAGGAATAGGCCAAACAAATCCATTTGGGTTAATTGCTAGAATTTCAGAGTTGTCACCTGAATAATTAAAATTACCCAACTTAAAACTAGGAACAAAAAATACAACAATAAAAAAAGTGAGAATACATACAAATATGTATAAATAATTGAAACTTTTGAAAATAAAAATCACCTCGATAAAAAAATTCCCTAACTATGAAACCGACATTAAAACAAATAAGGTTCATATTAGGGATATATGGCAGGGGTAGAAGGATTCGAACCCTCACAGGCGGTTTTGGAGACCGATGTGCTACCATTAACACTATACCCCTAAATTTTAAATACATTAATAATCTTAACACAAAAAAAGTAATTTAGCAAGAAGTTTTTTCAAAATTATTGACTTTTTTTATAGTTAATAATATAATATACAAAATAAAAAACAAAAATATTACAGTGAAGAAGAAAAAATATGGAAACATTTATTAAAAGAGAGTTAGTAATGGTGGAATACTAGCAATAAATGCATATGGGGAGCTTTGGAGTAATAGAAAATAAATTAAGGTGCTTAAAATCTAAGGTTTTAAGAATTAGGGTGGAAACGCGGAAAAATAACTTTCGTCCCTAGCATATATAAATTATATGGCTAGGTTCGGAAGTTTTTTTGAATACAGCCAATAAAAAGGGAGGAATTTTTATGTTAAAATCAATGGACACATTAGTTGCATTATGTAAAAATAGGGGGTATATTTATGCAGGTTCAGAAATTTATGGAGGACTAGCAAACACTTGGGACTATGGACCTTTAGGAGTAGAACTAAAAAACAATGTAAAAAATGCATGGAGAAGAAAATTTATACAAGAAAATCAATATAATGTTGGTTTAGATGCAGCAATATTAATGAACCCAACTACATGGGTAGCATCAGGTCATGTTGGAGGATTCTCAGACCCACTAATTGACTGTAAATCTTGTAAAACAAGACATAGAGCAGATAAATTAATTGAGGAATGGGCACATGAACAAGGAAAAGATATGGTTGCAGATGGTATGTCAGATGAAGAAATGATAAACTTTATGAACGAAAATAACATTAATTGTCCAAATTGTGGAAAACATGACTTCACAGACATCAGAAAATTCAATTTGATGTTCAAAACATTCCAAGGAGTAACAGAGGACAAAACAGCTGAAATTTATTTAAGACCAGAGACAGCACAAGGAATATTTGTTAATTTTAAAAATGTAATGAGAACAACAAGAAGAAAATTACCTATGGGAATTGCACAAGTAGGAAAAGCATTTAGAAATGAAATAACACCAGGAAACTTTACTTTTAGAACTAGAGAATTCGAACAAATGGAACTTGAATTTTTCTGTAAGCCAGGAACAGACTTAGAATGGCAAGAATATTGGAAAAACTTCTGTAAACAATGGCTATTAAATTTAGGAATGACAGAAAAAAATATAAGGTTAAGAGATCATTCACCAGAAGAATTATCACATTATAGCAATGGAACAACAGATATCGAATATGCTTTCCCATTTGGTTGGGGTGAATTATGGGGAATTGCAGACAGAACAGATTATGACTTAAAAAGTCATATGAATGTTTCAAAAGAAGACTTCAACTATCAAGACCTAGAAACAGGTGAAAAATATGTCCCATATTGTATTGAACCTTCTGTTGGAGCAGACAGAGTAACATTAGCATTTTTATGTGATAGTTATGAAGAAGAAGAAATTGCAGAGGGGGACACAAGAACAGTATTACATTTACACCCAGCATTAGCACCTTACAAAGTAGCAATATTACCACTTTCTAAAAAATTATCAGATAAAGCTAGAGAAGTTTATGAAAATTTATCTAAGAAATTTATGTGTGATTATGACGAAGCAGGAAGTATAGGAAAACGATATAGAAGAGAAGATGAAATTGGAACACCTTATTGTGTTACAATAGATTTTGATACATTAGAAGATAATACAGTTACTGTAAGAGATAGAGATACTATGGAACAAATTAGATTAAATATAGATGAAGTAGCTAAATGGGTAGAAGAGAAATTAGAATTTTAGTATAAATTTAGATGATTTAATAAATAGGTTTTATAAAATTTTAGATTACCTTATATGCTCCTTTTGTTTGGCTTGCGAAAATTACAAAGAAATTTTCTGTGAAATGATTTATATTATAGGAAAACTTTATATAATATAAAAGAATACTTGAAAAGTATTCTTTTTTGGTATAGAATGGTATCGTAAAAACAAAAAAAGTTAATACTAAACTTAAAGGAAACAATAAAGTTGAAAAAATAAATCTTTTCCAACCAAAGTTGTACCTTAAGAAAGGAATGATAAAAATGAACAAAAAAACTGTAAAAGACATTGATTTAAAAGGAAAAAAAGTATTAGTACGTTGTGATTTTAATGTACCAATGGATGAAAATCAAAATATAACAGATAACACAAGAATAGTAGCAGCTTTGCCAACAATAAAATATCTATTAGAAAATAATTGTGCAATAATCTTGTGTTCACATTTAGGAAGACCAAAAGGAGAATTCAAATTAGAATATTCTTTAAAACCAGTTGCAAAAGAATTAGAAAACTTATTAGGAAAAGAAATTATAATGGCAAATGATGTAATTGGTAAAGATGCAAAAGCAAAAGCGCAAGAATTACAAAATGGACAAATAATGCTATTAGAAAATGTTAGATTTCATAAAGAAGAAACAGAAAATGACAAAGAATTTAGCAAACAATTAGCAAGTATGGCAGAGGTTTATGTAAGTGATGCATTTGGTTCAACACATAGAGCACATAGTTCAACAGCAGGAGTAGCAGAATTTTTGCCAGCAGTATCAGGTTTCTTAATTGAAAAAGAATTAAAATTTTTAGGAAATGCAGTATCAAATCCAGAAAGACCATTTGTAGCTATCTTAGGAGGAGCAAAAGTTTCAGATAAAATAGGGGTAATTGATAATTTACTAGAAAAAGTAGATACACTAATAATTGGGGGAGGAATGGCATATACATTCTTTAAAGCACAAGGATATGAAGTTGGAAACTCAATATGTGAAATGGATAAACTAGATTTAGCAAAAGAACTGATGAAAAAAGCAGAAGAAAAAGGTGTAAAACTTATGCTACCAATTGATACAAAAATTGCAAAAGAATATAAAGCAGATGCAGAAAGTAAAACAGTAAAATATAATGAAATTCCAGAGGGATGGGAAGGTTTAGACATAGGAGAAGAAACAATAAAATTATATGCTAAGGAACTAGAAAATGCAAAAACTGTTGTATGGAATGGGCCTCTTGGAGTATTCGAATTTGACCAATTTGCAGTTGGAACAGACGAAATAGCAAAAATAATATCTAAAATAGATGCAACAACAATTATAGGTGGTGGAGATTCTTCAGCAGCAGTAAAAAAAGCAGGATTAGAAGATAAAATGACACATATTTCAACAGGTGGAGGAGCATCACTAGAATTCTTAGAGGGGAAAGCATTACCTGGAATTGAATGCCTATTAGAAAAATAATTTGGAGAAATTATGATTATGGAATTATAAAAAAATTAAATAAGGAGGAATTATTATGAGAAAAAAAGTGATTGCAGGAAACTGGAAAATGAACATGCTTCCAAATGAAACAATAAGTTTTATTGAAGAATTAGCACCATTAGTAAAAAATACTGAAAATGAGGTTGTTTTGTGTGTACCATATACAGACTTATTTTATGCACTACTTACAGCACAAAATACAAACATAAAAATTGGAGCACAAAACATGCACTATGAAGAAAATGGAGCATATACAGGAGAAATATCAGGAAAAATGTTAAAGTCAATTAATGTAGACTATGTTATTATAGGACACTCTGAAAGAAGACAATATTTTAACGAAACAGATGAAACAGTAAATAAAAAAATTAAATCAGCTTTTCGTGATGGATTAAAACCAATTGTATGCGTAGGAGAAACCTTAGAACAAAGAGAAGCAGGAAAAACAGAAGAAATAATAACGAAACAAACAGAGCTTGCATTAGATGGATTAACTAATGAACAAGTTCAAAATACAATAATTGCATATGAACCAATATGGGCAATAGGCACAGGAAAAACAGCTACAAAAGAAGATGCAAATAATAGTATTAAAGCAATTAGGAATAAAATAGAACAAATCTATGGACAAATGGTATCAAATGAGGTTATAATACAATACGGAGGAAGTGTAAAAAGCACAAATGCTAAAGAACTGTTTGAAATGTCTGATATTGATGGAGGTCTAGTAGGTGGAGCTAGTCTAAAAGCAGAAGAATTTAGCAAAATAGTAAACTTTTAAAGGATGGTAGGATATGAAAGATAAATTAACAATGCTAATGATATTAGATGGGTTTGGAGATAACTCAAAAGAAAATGGAAATGCTATAAAATTAGCCAAAACACCTAATATAGATAAAATAGTAAAAAAATATAATAATACTCAAATTCATACAAGTGGATTAGCAGTAGGATTGCCAGATGGGCAAATGGGAAACTCTGAAGTTCGGACATACAAATATTGGTGCAGGTAGAATTGTTTATCAAGAATTAACAAGAATTACGAAATCAATTGAAGATGGAGAATTTTTTACAAATCCAGAATTTATAGCAGCAATAGAAAATTGTAAAAAATATAATTCTAAATTGCACATTTTAGGTCTAGTTTCAGATGGAGGAGTTCATAGTCATAATAGGCATTTATATGGATTATTAGAAATGGCAAAAAGAAGAGATTTCGAAGATGTATATGTACATTGCTTCTTAGATGGAAGAGATACACCACCAGCATCAGCAGAGGGATATATTGTAAAATTAAAAGAGAAAATGGCTGAAAAAGAAGTAGGAAAAGTTGCAAGTATTTGTGGAAGATTTTATGCAATGGATAGAGATAAAAGATGGGAAAGAGTTAAAAAATGCTATGATGCTTTAGTTAATGGAGAAGGCAACAAAGCAGGAAATTCAGTAAAAGCAATTGAAGACTCTTACCAAAAAGAAGTATTTGATGAATTCATAGAGCCAACTATAATCTGCAATGGAGAAGAACCAGTTGCAACTATTGGAAAACATGACTCTGTTATTTTCTTTAACTTTAGACCAGATAGAGCAAGAGAAATTACAAGAGCTTTAGTAGACCCAAATTTTGATGGGTTTGAAACAAAAAAAGATTTAGATTTATATTATGTATGCTTTACAAATTATGATGAAACAATGCCAAATGTGCATGTTGCATTTAAGAAAGAAGCATTATACAACACTTTTGGAGAATATGTTAGCAAAAATGGTTATACACAACTTCGTATTGCTGAAACTGAAAAATATGCACATGTAACATTCTTCTTTAATGGTGGAGAAGAAAAGCAATATGAGGGAGAAGAAAGAATTTTAGTACCATCTCCAAAGGTAGAAACATATGATTTAAAACCAGAAATGAGTGCATATGAAGTAACAGAGAAAGTATTAGAAGCAATTAAAAATGATAAATATGATTGCATTATATTGAATTATGCAAATACAGATATGGTAGGACATACAGGAAGTTTAGAAGCGGCAATTAAGGCAGTAGAAACAGTAGACGAATGTGTTGGAAAAGTAGTAGAATTGGTTGAAGAAAAGCAAGGAAATTTAATAATTACAGCAGACCATGGAAATGCAGAACAAATGATAGATTATAGTACAGGAGAGCCACATACAGCACATACAACAAATCCAGTACCATTAATTTTAGTAACTAATAATGAAACTCTAAAACTAAGACCAGGAGGAAAACTAGCGGATTTAGCTCCAACAATGTTAGACCTAATGAACCTTGAAAAACCACAAGAAATGACAGGAGAAAGTTTGTTAGATAGAAAATAAGGGGATATGTTAAATCATACAAAAAAAATAAAAGAAATATATGAGGATATACAAAGAAAATTATTTTATATGATACCAGAGAAATGGGATAAATTATATTTATATAGTTCTATCTTAGATGAACTAGACAAAGAAGGAAAAACAGGGGAGCTATTCTTTTATTACATTCCAAAAGGTATCTTAAAAAAGAAGCCAGTAAATGTATATGAAATACCATCTAAATTTAATTTAGATGAAAGTCAATATTTAAGATTAGTCCAAATTCTTTATGCTAAAATAAGAGAATTAAGGCAAGAATTTAAAAAATCAGAAAGGCAAGAAATTTGGACTAACTTAACAATGTATATTCAAGGACTAAAATTTAAAGTAGAATATGATTATACAGATCTAAATCATAGTTATTTTACAAGTTATGAAAGGCATATAATATGGCGTTATGAAAATTTAGGCATTGGTGAAGAGCAAGTAAGTAAGGAAGAAAAAGAGATTTTAAGAAAATATCACTTAGGTGCAAAAACACTTACTAGAAAAGAACACTATGAGGCTGGTATTTATATCCAAGATATTGAAAATGTAATTGCATATAGTACAGAGGATTATGCTACAAATGAAAAAGAAGTAGAACAAGTAGTGGAGGATAAAGAAAAGAAAAGAAAGAATCAACTTTTATTATCAAAAGAAGAAATTGAAAACAGAAAAAAAGAGGTATGATTAAAAAAATGCCTTTTAGATAGTTTTCAACCTAATATTTGTTGTATAGAAAAAAAGTCTATTCAATTAAAAATAATAAAGTTATTAAATTTATATGCATTTATTATCTTTTAAAATAGTTAATATATATTTTATTCTTATATATTACTATTTCAAGAAAGAATAGATCATATAAAGTAAAAAATAAAATGGAGAAATGAAAGGAGCAATTAAAATGATTTATTCAAAAGAATTAGAAGAAATGTGTGTTGTCAAAAAAGGAGTAGACCATGGACCAGCACCAATTCCAGAAGAAGGAAAATGGGTAAAATCAAAAGAAATAAAAGATATTTCAGGTTTAACACATGGTATTGGTTGGTGTGCACCTCAACAAGGAGCTTGTAAATTAACTTTAAATGTTAAAGAAGGAATTATTCAAGAAGCATTAATCGAAACTATTGGATGTTCAGGAATGACACATTCAGCTGCTATGGCAGGAGAAATTTTAACAGGAAAAACATTATTAGAAGCATTAAATACAGACTTAGTATGTGATGCTATAAATACTGCTATGAGAGAATTATTCTTACAAATTGTATATGGTAGAACACAAACAGCATTTTCAGAGGGAGGGCTTCCAGTAGGAGCAGGACTAGAAGATTTAGGAAAAGGACATACAAGTCAAGTAGGAACTATTTATTCAAGTTCTCTAAAAGGTCCTAGATATTTAAATCTAACAGAAGGTTACATAGTAGAATTAGGATTAGATAAAGATGACCAAATTATTGGTTATAAATATGTTCATATCGGAAAAATGATGCAAAACATCAAAAAAGGAATAGAACCAATGGAAGCAATAGAAAAAGCTTCTGGTACTTATGGAAGATTTGATGAAGCAGTAAAGAAAATTGACCCAAGAGAACAATAAAAATAGAAAAATAAGGAGGAATAAAAAATGGCAGTAACATTTGAAAGTTATGAAAGAAGAATTGACCAAATTAAACCAGTTATGGAAAAATACGGAATTAAAGATTTTGAAGAAGCATTAGAGATATGCAAGCAAAAAGGGTTTAACCCATATGAAATAGTAAAAGGAGTACAACCAATATGTTTTGAAAATGCAGCATGGGCTTACACTTTAGGTGCTGCAATAGCTGTAAAAAAAGGTTGCCAAAAAGCAGCAGATGCAGCAAAAGCAATAGGAGAAGGATTACAAGCATTTTGTATTCCAGGTTCTGTTGCAGATGACAGAAAAGTTGGATTAGGACATGGTAATTTAGCATCTATGCTATTATCAGAAGACACAAAATGTTTTGCATTTTTAGCAGGACATGAAAGTTTTGCAGCAGCAGAAGGAGCAATTGGAATTGCAAAATCTGCTAATAAAGTAAGAAAAGAACCATTAAGAGTTATATTAAATGGACTTGGAAAAGATGCAGCACAAGTTATTTCAAGAATAAATGGATTTACATATGTAAAAACAGACTTTGATTTCTTCACAGGAAAAGTAAAAGTAGTAGAAGAAATACCATATTCAGATGGAGAAAGAAGTAAAGTTAGATGTTATGGAGCAAATGACGTAAGAGAAGGTGTAGCAATTATGTGGATGGAAGATGTAGATGTTTCAATTACTGGAAACTCAACAAACCCAACAAGATTCCAACACCCAGTAGCAGGAACATATAAAAAAGAAAGACTAGCAGAAAACAGAAAATATTTCTCAGTAGCTTCAGGTGGTGGAACAGGAAGAACACTTCACCCAGACAATATGGGAGCAGGTCCAGCATCTTATGGAATGACAGACACAATGGGAAGAATGCATTCAGATGCACAATTTGCAGGTTCTTCTTCAGTACCAGCCCATGTGGAAATGATGGGATTAATTGGAATGGGTAATAACCCAATGGTAGGAGCATCAGTAGCAGTAGCAGTAGCAGTAGAAGAAGCAATGAAATAAAAATAGGATTTGGGGACGGCTCCCAAATCCTATTTTTTATGTTATAGGAAAAATCTCCGATTTTTCTATAACATAAAACATTCTACACAAATTTGCAAAAGCAAATTTGGCAGACGAACAAAGACGTGGCATGAAAAGTTATCTAAAAGGTTATAAAATTTTAATCATGCCACTTTTGTTCTTTATAGTAAAGTTCTCTGAACTTCCTATAATATAAAGAATTGTACATAATTTTACTAACGTAAAATTGGCACATGAACAAAGACGAGGTATGTAAAGTGCTCTAAAAGGTTATAATTTTCTAATCATGCCCCTTTTTTTCTATACAATAAAAAAATACTATAAATTTTTATCAATGTTACATATATCAATAATTTTGGGAAATCAAATTTATAAAATTATTAGATAGTGATAAAAATTTAAAAAAACTTTTCAAAAACAGTTTACTTTTTATAAAAAGTTGTATACAATAGGAATAGAGAAAAATGTCAAAAAATAAAACCAACAAAAGAAAATAGGGAAGAAAGGAAGAAAAACCATGAAAATATTAATGTTAACATGGGAATATCCACCAAGAGTAGTAGGCGGAATTGCTAGAGTTGTTTATGATTTATCAAAAACTTTAATAAAAGATGGTCATGAAGTAACAGTTATTACATATAAAGATGGAGATGCACCTTATTTTGAAGATGACAAAGGAGTAAAAGTATATAGAATAGATAATTATATGATTAACCCAAATAATTTCATTGATTGGATAATGCAAATGAATTTTAATATGATTGCTAAAGCAAATGAAATTATAGCAAAAGAAGGAAATTTTGATGTAATTCATGCACATGATTGGTTAGTAGCATATAGTGCTAAAACATTAAAAAATTCTTATAATATTCCAATAGTTTCAACAATTCATGCAACAGAAGCAGGTAGAAACAGTGGTATCCATGATGAACAACAAAGATATATAAATGATACAGAATGGATGCTAACTTATGAATCAGCAGAAGTAATAGTAAATAGTAATTATATGAAAAATGAGTTACAAAGGTTATTTGGATTACCATTTGATAAAATAAATGTAGTACCAAATGGAGTGAATTTGAATTTATTTAGTGGAGTAGAAAGAGATTATAACTTTAGAAGAAAATTTGCTATGGATAATGAAAAAATCATTTTATTTATGGGAAGAGTTGTTTATGAAAAAGGAATACAACATTTAATTTCAGCTATGCCAAAAATTTTAAATGGTTATAATGATGCAAAATTAGTTATTTGTGGAAAAGGTGGTATGATAGATGAATTAAAACAACAAGTAAATGCCATGGGAATTGCAAATAAAGTATATTTTGCAGGTTATATGAATGGAAAAGATGTTCAAAGAATGTACAAATCAGCAGATATATCAGTATTTCCAAGTACATATGAACCGTTTGGAATTGTAGCATTAGAGGCAATGCTATCAGAAAATCCAGTAGTAGTATCAGATATAGGTGGTTTAAATGAAATAGTACAACATAGAGAAAATGGAATGAAAGCATATTGTGGAAATCCAAATTCTATTGCAGATTCAATATTAGAATTATTATATGACCACAAATTATGTGCAGATATTACTAAAAAAGCAAAAAATAAAATAAGAAGTGAATATAATTGGAGCAAAATAGCACAAGATACACATTTTACTTATCAAAAGGCAATCTGTCAATCAATGGCAGAAAAACAAAAAAGAGAATTGGAACAAGAAAGAGCAAGAAAAACTAAAAAAGCTAAAAATACAGAAAATGAAATTACAAATTTACTTAGCTTTAAAAAACGTCATGCTTATGCATAACAAAAGTATGAGTTATTGATAATTAATTTGTCAGTAACTCTTTTATATTAGCTGAAATTTCTTTATTATGCCTCTTTTGTTTTGTTATAGAAAAATCTTCGATTTTCCTATAACATTAACATGTTCTATACAAATTTACTAAAGCAAATTTGGCGGCGAACAAAGACGAGGCATGAAGAGTATTTAAAAGGTCAGGATTTCTTTGTCATGCCTCTTTTGTTCTGTTGTATAGGAAAATCAAAAATTTTCCTATAACATTAACATGTTCCAATTAAAAAATATTAATTTTAGCTTTAAATAGTAAATTCACAGAATTGTAATAAAAAAATATAGAAAAATTTTAAAATTCTACAAATTTAGCAAAAAAATAGTGTATAATAGAACAAGGAAAAGCAAGCAACCAATACTTAAAGATTTATTTTGGGATAGTCAGTGCCTGTCCCAATTATGCCCAAAGTGCAAAAAGGGCTACTCGGTGCCTGTCCCAATTATGCCCAAAGTGCAAAAAGGGCTACTCGGTGCCTGTCCCAAATATGCCCAAAAGGAGAGAAATTTTTATGGAAGTTTTTAAATCAGGTTTTGTAGCATTAATTGGAAGAACAAATGTAGGAAAATCAACATTGCTTAATTTATTAGTAGGAGAAAAGATTGCAGCAATTGCAAATAAAGTACAAACTACAAGAACAGCTATTAGAGGTATTGTGAATCGTAAGAATAGCCAAATTGTTTTTGTGGATACTCCTGGTATTCATAAGCCAAAAACTAAGCTTAATGAAACAATGGTAGAAACTTCGTTTTCTAGTATTCCAGATAGTGATATTATATTATTTTTGATAGAGGCAACAAGTAAGGATATTGGAAAAGGTGATAGAATTATTTTGGATAAGCTTAAAGAGTCAAATAAAAAGACGATTTTAATTATAAATAAGATTGATTTGGTAAAAAGGGAGAAACTTTTACATTTAATAGATGAGTATAGCAAAGAATATGATTTTGAAGCAGTAATTCCTATTTCTGCTATTAAACCTAAGTATAAAGAAATTATTTTAGAAGAAATTGAAAAGAACTTAAAAATTGGGCCTGCATATTATGATATAGATGAATATACAGATCAAACATTA
This sequence comes from uncultured Clostridium sp., assembly GCA_948468045.1. Lineage (GTDB taxonomy): Bacteria > Bacillota > Clostridia > TANB77 > CAG-508 > CAG-269. The sequence goes on from CAOKGO010000034.1 coordinate 16,255, forward strand.
AGGCAATTAGCAGAAGAAACTATAAGAGAAAAAGCACTTAAACTTTTGCAGGATGAAGTGCCACATGGGATTTTTGTTGAAGTGGAAAAAATGGATTTAAGAATTAACAAGCAAAATCAAGAAATTTATGATGTAGAAGCAACAATTTATTGTTTAAGAGAATCTCACAAAGGTATTATTATAGGAAAAAGTGGAGAAATGTTAAAACGAATTGGAAAATCTGCAAGAATAGATATGGAAGAAAATTTTGGAATTAAAATAAATCTTAAAACATGGGTGAAAGTAAAACAAGATTGGCAATCAAATGATTCAATAGTAAATAAATTCAAATTAAAATAAAATATAATAAATTATTAGAAGCACAGGAAACTTTTTTATAGTATAACACATACTACACAAATTTGCTAAAGCAAATTTGGTAGATAAACAAAGATAGAGCATAAAGATTAATATAAAATTATGTATAAAAAAGTGTAAAAAAGCAAAAGATAAAATTAAAGGTAAAACTTTAAGAAAAGGAGAGTAGAGACTTATGATTAAAAAAATTGCATGGGAAACCTTTAAAAATACAGGAGATATAAATGCTTTTATGGAATTAAAGCAAATTGAGGACATAGAAAAAGAAATTGAAAATGAAGCTTTTAAACCAAAAACAATAGAAGAAAATAATCAAAAATTATAATATATTTGGCAATAATCTAAAGTTATATAAAGCGTTAAACACAATTTTGTTATAACATCAATATATCAATTATTATTTATAAAAAAATATATGAATCTTTAGAAAAAATAAAAAGGGAAGAATAAAATTAAAATGGCAAACACAAAAATAAATGGAATTGTATTATCAGAAAATAATATGGGTGATTTTGATAAAATGCTAACTATTCTAACTCCAAATGTTGGAAAAATTTCATGTGTAGCTAAAGGAGCAAGAAGACCTAAAAGTGCTCTTTTAGCTGGTACGCAAATGTTCTGCTTTGGAGAATATTTGGTATTTAAAGGTTCGCAAACATATCATATAAATTCAGTAGAACCAATTGAAGTATTTTATAACTTAAGAATTGATTTAGATAAATTAAAATATGCTGTACATATCAATAAAATTATACAAGATGTAACACAAGAAAATCAAAATTGCTATAAAATTTTACAATTATTATTAAATACACTTTATATCATATCTGAAACAGACAAAAATCTAGATATGATACTTGGGGTGTTTAAGTTGCGCTTGTTGTGTGTTTTAGGGTTTATGCCAAATGTTATGCAATGTGTTAATTGTAAAAAAAACGAAGAATTGATATATTTTAGTATTAGAGATAATGGACTAAAGTGTGGAATTTGTGGAAAGCAAGATACTAGCACAATACAAATAAGTAAAAGTACTATGAATGCTATTAAATATATAGTTACAGCACCTCCTAAAAAATTATATTCTTTCAACTTAAAAGAAGAGGCTTTAGAGGAATTCAAATTAGTAAGCAAAATTTATTTTAATGAAAAATTAGAAAAAGAATATAAATTGGAGGAATTATTTTGAGCTATTTACAATTTTTGTTAGATTAAGTAACATCATATTATACTATGTTTGCTGGATAAATTTGATTTAGCAAATTTTAAGTTAATGTTTATATTATATGATATTTATCATATAAAAATAGTAGTTTGACAATAAGAAAATTAATGTATATAATATACCTATAAAAAGAAAGGAACAATAAGAAAGTTGAAAAAATTACAACTAAATTTGTGCCTTAGATTAGAAAGGAATGAGGAAAAAATGAAAATAAAAATAACAGGAAAAGAGTTAAAAGTAACAGAGGCTATGAATGATTATGTAGAAAAAAAATTAGACAGAATTGCTAAATACTTTGAAGAGGCAGAATCAGAGGTTACATTAAGAACAGAAAAAAATGAACAAATAGCAGAAATTTATGTTACAGCAAGTGGAGAAAAATATAGAGCAGTAACAGAAGATAAAGATATGTATGCTGCTATTGATAAAGATATTGATATTTTAGAGGGTCAAATTAGAAAGGCAAAAACAAAAAGAGAAAAAATGATGAAAGAAGCATCTATTAAAACAATGGAAACAAATATTGAAAAAGTTGCAGAAATAAAAGATGAAATTATAAAAACATCTTATTATGAAATCAAACCAATGCTTCCAGAAGATGCAGTATTAAAGTTACAAGAAAAACCAAGTCATAACTTTTTAGTTTTTATTAATGTAGAAACAGGGAAAGTTAATGCTATACATAGATTAAAAGATGGGAAAAATTATGGTCTTGTAGAACCAGAGGCGTAAAATAATATAAATAACTATAAGTAATATTAAAAGCAAATATTTTATATTTGCTTTTTTTGTATAGGAAAATCAAAGATTTTACCATACAATAAAATATATTCTACACAAATTTGCTTTGCAAATTTGGTTGACGAACAATTAAACGTGGACTGAATACTATATGTCAAAGGTTAGGAAATATTATCAACCCACTATTGTTGTAAGGAAAATCAAAGATTTTACCATACAATAAAATACATTCTACACAAATTTGATTTGCAAATTTGGTTGACGAACAATTAAATGTGGACTGAATACTATATGTCAAAAGTTAGAGAATATTATCATCCCACTATTGTTATTGTAAGGAAAAAATCACGAATTTTCTATAACATTAATAGATATAATTTTATAAAATTGATATTTTTTTGTAATTTGTAAGCCATGATAATAGAGCTTTATATGGATTTTGAAAAATATTTTAAAAAATTTTTTTTAAAAGTGTTGACAAACAAAAAAAACTAGCGTATAATAAAAATCGTCCCACGAAAAAGAGGGACATAAAAAGTACATTGAAAAGTAAACAATAAAATCCTTTAGAGAATAA
>CAOKGO010000035.1 GCA_948468045.1 uncultured Clostridium sp.
ATTTCAATAATAGATATTTCTAAGAAAGTGTGACATATGTTTGACAAACCTACATGTAAAAAAATAAAATAATTTGTTTTTTTATTGTATATTTTAAAAATTGTGGTATAATATGAAAGAAAAATATAGTATAAGGAGTGTTATTCGATATGAAAAATAAAATTTTTATGGGATTATTTTTAATTATTATTTTAATAGCAAATGTTTCTTTTGCTTCTTACAGTACTGTTACTATGAGTGTTGTAGAAGAACCTATTTGTACTATTAAATTATCTGAAAACTCAAAATTTGAAAAAAAACTAATTGCGAAAGATTTATCAAATAAAGAAGTAACTTTACAATTGCAAGTTACAAATGAAGAAATAGCTGATAAACCAACAGGCGAAATTATGATAGTATTAGACGATTCTGACAGTATGAATGATGAAGTTGCTGGTACTACTAGAAAAGATCTGATTTTTAATTCAGCAAAAACTTTAGTCACAAGCTTTTTAGAAAATAATACACAATTAAAAATTGGTGTTGTTCGCTTTTCAACTAATACTGATGTATCAAAAGAAGGAACTATTGATGATGCCTCTATTGTTTCACCTTTAAGCAATGATGCAACAACTCTAAATAATGCAATTTCTAACATAGAAGCAAATGGGCCTAGAACAAACTTACAATCTGGTCTTTTACTTGCAAGTAATCAATTTACTAAAACAGATAATAACAAATATATGATTATTTTAACAGACGGTGTTCCTAATGTTGCTATTGACTATGATAAAACTTATTACTCTGATGATGTTATTAATAAAACAAAACAACAATTACAAGCTTTAAATACACAAGGTATTAAAGTTACAACAATGTTATCTGGGATTAAAGATGAAACTTATGTCCCTATAACTACTGAAAAAAACTTTGGACAAATCATCAAAGAAATCTTTGGTACTCCAGATAAACCAACAGTTGGTAATTTCTATTATGTAACAGATGCTGAAATCGAAAAAACTATTAAAACTGATATCTACAATTCATTAGTACCTATTGAAAAAGCACTTAAAAATATCACAATTGTAGACTACTTCCCAAAAGAAATCATTAACAATTTTGATTTTGCATATGTTTCAGATGCAAATATTGGAAATATTTCTAGTAAAGTAGATACTACAAATAATTCTATTACTTGGACTATACCAGAGCTTACAAATGGTAAAACAGCTACTGTTCAATATAAGCTAAAACTAAAAGAAAATTTTGATAGTTCCATTGTTGGAAAAATATTAAATACAAACCAAAAAGTAGATATTGATTACACAGATTTAGAAGATGCAAAACAAACTAAAACATCTGATATTTCACCTAAAATCAAATTAACAGAACCACCTGTTACATTACCAAAAGCTGGTACACTAACATTAATTGGTTTTAGTGTTTTAGCTGGTGGATTACTTGTATATTCTATTATTAGACTAACAATTATTCATAATAAAATGAACTAATTTGCAATAAATACTTTCTTAATGTATTAAAACTTTTAAAAGAAGTATAGTTTTGTAGTACAATTCAAAACTATGCTTCTTTTTGTTGTTAAAAAACTTCGATTTTCTTTTGAATAGAGACTATCGTAAAAGTTGTGTAAATTTAATAGAGCTTAAGAAGTTTCTTATTATCTCTTATTGTTTCTTGTTTTTTCCTATACTATTATATTTCGTCTATTTCTGCTTCAATTTTTAAAAGTCTATTATATTTAGCAACCCTATCAATTCTACAAGGTGCTCCTGTTTTTATCTGTCCACCATTTACACCTACTGCAATATCTGCAATTGTTGTATCGTCTGTCTCACCAGAGCGATGTGAAATAACTGTCTTATAACCATTCTTTTTAGCTATATAAATAGTGTCTAACGTTTCTGTTAGTGTTCCTATTTGATTTGGTTTTATTAAAATACTATTTGCTACTTTTTTTTCAATTCCATTTCTTAATCTTTTTGGATTTGTTACAAATAAGTCATCACCTACTAATTGTATTTTATCTCCTATTTTATCTGTCAATTCTTTCCAACTCTCCCAATCTTCTTCTGCTAATCCGTCTTCTACTGAAACAATTGGATATTTTTCGCATAATTCCATAACATATTGAACCATTTCTGATTTTGTTTTAAAATTTTGAGTTTTCCAAAAATAATATCCATCTTTTCCTATTTTTTGTGCTTCATCATACATTTCAGTACTTGCAATATCTAGTGCTAATACAATATCTTTACCTGGCTCATATCCTGCTTTTTTTATTGCCTCCAAAATAAGGTCTAAAGCTTGTTCTTCATTCTCTAAATTAGGAGCAAATCCTCCCTCGTCTCCTACTCCTACACTATATCCTTTTTCTTTTAAAACTTTTTTTAATGTGTGATAAACTTCTACTCCTCTTTTTAATCTTTCTTGAAAAGTAATTTCTCCTATTGGCATAATCATAAACTCTTGAATACTAATATTATTTTCTGAATGTTTACCACCATTTAAAATATTCATCATTGGAACAGGTAGTTCTTTTGCTTGTATGCCTCCTATATATTCATATAATTCCATATTTAAAGATTCTGCCGCTGCTTTTGCTACTGCTAAAGATACCCCTAATAAACTATTAGCTCCAAGATTAGACTTGTTTGGTGTATCATCTAATTTTACTAGTTCTTTATCAACTTTTCTTTGCTCATACACATTCATACCTATTATTTTCTTTGCAATTTTTTTGTTTACATTTTCTACTGCTTTTTGAACCCCTTTTCCAAAATATCTACTTTTATCCCCATCTCTTAATTCTACTGCTTCAAAACTTCCAGTAGATGCCCCAGATGGCACAGATGCAACACCTCTAAAGCCTGCTTCAGTTACCACTTCTACTTGGAGTGTTGGGTTTCCTCTTGAATCCAAAATTTCTAAAGCTGACACATCTGAAATTTCTAAAAAATCTTTCATTTTTTTCTCTCCTATCTCTTAAATAAAATATTGTCCTTATTAAAGTTGCAATTTTTTTAGCAACTTTTTAAGTTTAATGTTTCAATTTTATTTTATCCAATTTTTTCTATTTTATGCCAGCCAAAACTTTATATTTAATTTATATAATAATTCTAAAACTTCTATAATATTTACTATATTATAAAAATCAATACATTTTACTAGTTTTATGATACCTTTTTATTTCTCAATTCATTTGCATATCGCAAACTCACTTCATTAATTTCACCTGATGAAATTCTTGCAATTTCTTCAATAACTTCATTTTCTTGTAATAATTTTATTTGTGTTTTTGTTCTATCTTTATAGATTTCTTTACTAATAAAATAATTGTAATCTGCCATAGCTGCTATATTTGGTAAATGTGAAATACACATTACTTGATGAGTATTAGCTATTGTTTTCAATTTGCTAGCTACTGAATTAGCTGCTTTTCCACTTATTCCTGTATCAATTTCATCAAATACAAGTACTGGCATTTGGTCTGTATCTGCTAATACTTTTTTAATGGCAAGCATTGTTCTTGACATTTCTCCCCCTGATGCAATTTTAGATAATTCTTTTTCTTCTTCTCCTTTATTTGTTGCAATATAGAAAATAACATTATCTTTTCCAGTTTTTAGATATTCATTATTTAAATACATGACTTTTACATTAATTTGAGCATTTTTCATTTCTAATTCTTGTAACTCTTTATTTATTTTTTCACTTAAAATTTTTGCATTTTCTGTCCTTATTTTATGCATATTATCAGCTAATAACTTCATTTGTTCTTCTATTTTATTTTGTTCTTTTCTTAAATTTTCATTATATTCCTCTAAGTTTTCAATGTGCTGTACCTCTTCTTTTACATCTTCTTTATATTTTAAAATTTCTTCAATTGTATTTCCATATTTTCTTTTTAAAGAATTTATTAGTTGTAATCTTTCTTCTACAAAATCTCTTTCTTCTTCATCAAATTGTGTATCATTTTTATAAGAATTTACATCTCTTGCTAGCTCTTGTAATTCATAATAAATGCTTTTCAATTCATTTGAGGCTTTTTCATATTTGCAATCCATATTTTCTATTTTTTCTAAAGCCCTTATTGCCATACTAATACTGTCAATTCCATTTTCAGATATTAGGCTATCTGCTTGTTGTAAATTTTCAGATATCTTTTCTGAATTTAACATAATTTTTCTTTTTTCTTCTAATGATTCTTCTTCATTTATTTTTAATTTAGCTTCTTCAATCTCTTTAATTTGATATTGTAATAAATCTAATTTTCTTTGTCTTTCTTTTTCATCTCCAAAATTAACTTTTAACTCTTGTTTAATTGCACAGTATTTATCGTATAATTTTGTATATTGTTTCTTTTCATTTAATAATGCTTCTCCTATAAAATTATCTAAATAACTTAAATGCATTTTGTTTTCTAGTAAATTTTGATTATCATTTTGCCCATGTATTTCAATAAATTGTCTCATAAATTCCTTTAGTTCATTTACTGTTACCATTCTTCCATTTATTTTACACATATTTTTTCCATTTAAACCAATTTCCCTAGATACTATTATGTTTCCATCAATTGCATTTTCATTTTTGGGGTCATACATACATAATTCTACAAAAGATTGATTTTCTCCTTTTCGTATCATTTCTTTAGAAAATCTACCTCCTGATATAATTTGTAATGAATCTATAATTAGTGTTTTTCCCGCACCTGTTTCTCCTGTTAATACATTTAACCCCTGCCTTAAATCAACTGTTATATCTTCTATAATTCCAATATTTTTTATATGTAATGTTGTTATCATTTTTTATTCCTCCTTTATATAGAACAAAAGTGGCATGATTAAAATTTTATAACCTTTTAGATAACTTTTCATGCCACGTCTTTGTTCGCCCGCGAAAATTGCTTTGCAATTTTCTGTGGAACTCTTTATATTATAGGAAGTTCGGAGAACTTTCCTATAATATAACAAAAGTGGCATGATTAAAATTTTATAACCTTTTAGATAACTTTTCATGCCACGTCTTTGTTCGCCCGCGAAAATTGCTTTGCAATTTTCTGTGGAACTCTTTATATTATAGGAAGTTCGGAGAACTTTCCTATAATAGAACAAAAATTGGCTGATTAAAAATTTGTGATCTTTTATATTACTCTTCATGCCTCGTATTTGTTCATCTGCCAAATTTGCTTTAGCAAATTTGTGTAAAATGTTATAGGAAGTTTAGAAAACTTTCCTATAATATAAAAATTCCTCGTATTTTTATACAAGGAATATGTGTATCTTTTCGTGCCAGTACACAATATATATTGCATGGCAAATGTATTCTAAATCCATTATAATACATACTTATTCCTTACGTCAATAAAAATATTCGTTTTTTATAAATAATTTTTTTAGTTTATTATCTATTAAATTAAGACTTTTATTTGATACTCTTATTCCAGATAAAACATCAAATTCTGTTTTAGGATTATATATCCTTTGTTTACTTGCAACTCTAATTTGATTAACTAACGCTATTGTATTAGTTTTCATTTTTTCTATATCTTTATCTATTTGTTGTACAAATATTATCTTTTTATAAAATTCCATTATATTATTTTTTCTAATTTGATTTTTGCTCTCTTCAAATAACTGCATAGATTTATTTATCATTTTCTTGTAAATATCTTCACCTAAATCAATTGAATTTTTGTTTATTTTATCAGTTTTCTTAGAAGATAGTGGAATTACCGTTACTACTGGCGAATTTCTATAATTTTTCTTATCTATTACAATACAATAGTGTAAACCTCCTAATTCACTTCCAGTATTAAATCCTAAATTTACTTTTATTACATCTCCACGTTTATATGTTTTTAAATTTACTGGATTAAAGTGTTTTTCTATTTCTATATACTTAATATAGTCTTTTAACCAATATGAAAGAATATTAGCTTTTTTCATATATACTGCATCATTATTTGCTAAGCATTTCTCCAAATAATCTTTTACAGTTTTAATAGCTTCATTTGTATTTTCTATTATGTTTTCTTTTTCCAATAATTAACCTCTTTTCTTTATTGTGATTATTATACTAAAAAAATGTTCGCCTTTATTGTATCTCCATTTTTTTTAATTGTCAATACTTTTTACGAACATTTTTTCATTTTCATTTATAACTTGTCCCAAATATGCCCAAATGGGATATTCAGTGCCTGTCCCAGTTATGCCCAAATGGGTCATTCAGTGCCTGTCCCAATTATGCCCAAATGGGTCATTCAGTGCCTGTCCCAATTATGCCCAAATAGAACCAAAACTTAGACAAATTCTTCCCAAACTAAGTTGGCTAAGTCAAGGCCCTTATTGGTTAATCGAATATAATCGCCGTCAACTTCTATAAGTTTTTGATTTACTAATTTTTGGATTTCTTTTCGAAATATAAAAATAGGATTTTCAACAAATTTTTGCTTAAATTGATTTATACTTACTCCATCAATTTTTCTTAGACCAAGTAACATATATTCTCTTTTTTTGTCTTGTAATGTCTGTTGTTCTTCAATGGTCTTGTTATTAAAGTTTCCATTTTCTAAACCTGAAATAGCCGAATTTGAATAACGAACATTGTTCAAATATGAGTGTGCTGACGCTCCTAAGCCGATATATTCTTTTTGTTCCCAACAATTTAGATTATGTTTTGATTCTTTTCCCACTTTTGCAAAGTTTGATATTTCATAATGCTTGTATCCATTTAGTTCTAGTGTGTTTTTCACATACCAGTACATTTGTCTTTCTGAGTTTTCATTTGGCAGTTGCAACTCTCCTTTTTCTATCATTTTTTCAATTTTTGTGTTTTCTTCTACTATTAATGAGTAAACGCTTATATGTGCTGGATTTAATTTTTTTATTTCTTCTAATGTTTCTTTAATCATCTGTATTGTTTGGTTTGGCAAACCTATCATAAGGTCAATATTTATGTTTTCAAATCCTGCCTCTTTAATAATTTTGTATGCTTCTAAAAATTCTTCATTTGTATGTATTCTTCCTATTTGTTTTAATAAATCATTATTTGTACTTTGCAAACCTATACTTACTCTATTAATTCCTGCTTTTTTATAGTGTTCTACTTTACTTTTAGTTATTGTTCCTGGATTTATTTCTATTGTTATTTCTATATTTTCAAAATTTGTTTCATTGTTTGATAATTTTGATTTTAATGTTTCTAATAATTGAACGATATATTTTTCATTAATAAAAGATGGCGTTCCGCCACCAATATAAATAGTTGTAATATTATAGTTTACTAAATCATATTGTTCTAATTCTTCAATTACATTTTTTATATATTCTTTTACACAACTTTCTTTGTTTGTATAAGATATAAAATCACAATAATAACATTTGCTTTTACAAAATGGTATATGTATATATATTCCTAATTCTTTATTTTCCATCTGCTATCTCCATTATTTTTTTCAAACGATAATTTACACCTGATTTTCCAAGTGGCTCTTTTAATAATTTTCCTAATTGAATTAATGGCATATTAGGATTTTCTAATCTTAAAGTCGCTATTTCCTTTAAGTTATCATCTAACTTTTTAAATTTTCCTGTTTCTTGTAGTTTTTTAATAGCTGCAATTTGTAAAACAGAAGCATTAATTGTTTTATTCAGGTTAGCTGTTTCGCAATTAACTAAGCGATTTACTTTACCTCTCATTTCTTTTTGAATTCTAATATCTTCAAAGTTCATAACTGCTTTTCCTGCTCCTATTAGTGCCAAAAATTTTGATATTTCTTCTCCTTCTTTTATGTACATAGAAGATTGAAAACTTTTGACATGGACACCTAAATTTTGCGAGATTTTAATTGCTTTTTTTAGGTTTTGTTCATTTCCAAAATCAACTTCTAAATGATATTCTTTTTCTGGATTATTTAATGAACCAGAACCCATAAAACTCCCTCTAATAATGGCTTTTAAATTCTCTTCATTTGTATTTTCTAGTTGTAAAAAAATTTGCGTATCTTCTATTTTAATAAATTTGATATCTTTTGTCTTTACTTTTATAATAAAATTTTTTCCGTGAAACCTCTATTTTATGGTCAATTTCTAAATTTGATAGTAATTTGGAAAACCTATTAATATTATAGTCACTTTCTGTTGAAAACTTTATTTCTTTATTACTTATTTTTGTATTTCCTGATATAAAGTAACCTATTAATTCGTTTTTTACAATTTCTTTATTTGATAAATTACTATTTTTGTTTAACTCTTGTTTAATATCTGAAGAAAATGACATTAATCTCCCACCTTTGTTATAATTATTCTATCATTGCCATATAAATCTTTCTTACCATAAGTGTTCACATATTTTTCTTCTTTTTCAATCAATTCTATTACATCTATTTTTTGGTCATAACCAATTTCTAAACACAAATATCCTCCATATTTCAAAAATTCATTTGCTCCACCAATAATTAAACGATAAAAATCTAATCCATCCCAACCACCATCTAAAGCAATATATGGCTCTTCTTGAACTTCTCTATCTAATGTTTTTATAACATCTTTTTTTATATATGGTGGGTTTGATACAATAATATCATATTTTTCTTTTGGAATATCTTTAAATAAATCAGCTTGCAAAAAAGCAATTTGATTATCCACTTTTTGTTCTATTGCATTTTTTTCTGCTATTTCTAAAGCTTTTTCACTTATATCAATAGCCGTAATTTGGCTATTTTTTATGTATTTAGCAAGCGATACTGCTATTGCTCCACTTCCTGTACATAAATCTAAAATCTTTTTCGCATTTATTCTTTTTGCAATTTTAATTACTTCTTCTACTAAAACTTCTGTATCTGGTCTTGGAATTAAGACATCTTTATTCACATAGAAATTCATTTTCATAAATTCTTGCAAATGTGTTATATGTTGCAAAGGTATACCTTGCAACATTTTATCCACTTCATTAAAATATCTTTCCTCTTGATTAGGTGTTAATTTTTTTTCATCATAAACTATTAAATATTGTCTATTTTCATGCAATACATATTGCATTAATAATCTAGCTTTTTGCTTTGGACTGTCAATATTTTGTGTTTTTAGCTTTATACTAGCTTTAGATATTGCTTCTCTAATAGTCATAAAAAACACCTCTTTTCCATTTATTACCAAAATGTCGCAAAAGAAACGTCCCCAACGCGACATTACTCGAAGAATTGCTTGAAGTCTTGTTCATTAATTTTTTCTTTTTGTAATAAGGTTTGTGCTATTGCATCTAACTTGTCTCGGTGTTGTCTTAATAAGTTTTGTGCATCATTGTAAGCTGTGTCTATTAGTGTTTTTACTTCTTGACCTATTTTGTCTCCAATGTTTTCTCCAAATAGTTGCATTTCATATGGTTCTTTTCCTTGGAAGTCAATTGGTCCGAAGTAAATCACTCATACCATATTTTGTTACCATGTCTCTTGCAATTTTTGTTGCTACTTCAATGTCATTGCTTGCTCCTGTTGAGATATCGTCTAATACCAATTTTTCTGCTGCTCTTCCACCTAATAAAGCAATTAGCTTTTCTTGCATTTCTGTTTTAGATATATAATATTTGTCTTCGTCTGACTTGTACATTGTATATCCACCTGCAACACCTCTTGGTATAATAGATACTTCTTTTACATCTGTTTGTGTTGGTAAATATTTGCTAACTACTGCATGACCTGCTTCATGATATGCTGTTAGTTTTTTGTCTTTTTCTGAATATTCTCTTGTACGCTTTTCTAATCCAACAGTTACTTTTTTAACCGCTTCTTCAATGTCGTTGTTTTCAATTGCATCATGGTTATTTTTTGTTGCAATTATTGCTGCTTCATTTAAGATGTTAGATAGCTCTGCACCTGTAAATCCTGCTGTATCTTCTGCTATGCTTTCTAAATTAACATCATCTGATAATTTTTTATCATCTGAATGGATTTTCAATATTTCTAATCTTCCTTTTAAATCTGGTGTTGGAATTGTAATTTGTCTATCAAATCTTCCTGGTCTTAATAAGGCTTTGTCTAACATTTCTGGTCTATTTGTTGCTGCTAGAACTATAATGGTTTCCTCAGAACTAAAACCATCCATTTCTACTAATAGTTGGTTTAAAGTTTGATTATTTTCTGTTTCGGCTCCACTATTTGAAGTTCTTCTTGATCCTATTGCATCAATTTCGTCTATAAAAACAATACATGGTGATAATTTTCTTGCTTTTTCAAATAATTTTCTAACACGAGAAGCTCCAAGTCCTGCAAACATTTCAATAAATTCTGAACCACTCATTGAAATAAATGGAACATCTGCTTCTCCTGCAATTGCTTTAGCGATTAAAGTTTTACCAGTACCAGGTTTTCCATATAATAAAACTCCTTTTGGAATTTTAGCTCCCATTTTAGTAAATTTTTCTGGCCTTTTTAAAAATTCAACAATTTCAACTAATTCTCCTTTTTCTTCGTCTAATCCTGCAACATCATCAAATTTTACTTTTGTTTTCCTTTCTGTATCATCATATACTTTTCCCTTTTCTCCTAATCCTTGCATTTTAAATATCATAACAAATAAAGCAAGCATAATTAGAGTTGGTAAGAAAGATATAACAAATGCTGGAATTTGAGAAAACATACTTTTTGGTTTTTGTATTAATTCAATTTCGTTCCCTTCAGCTACCTTTTCTTGCACTAACCCTATAAAACTTTCTGTATTAGGAACAATAGATTTTTTCTCTTCTTCTACATTTTTTTGTTTTACTTTAACACTGGTACTTCCAACTGTCATTTCAATTTTTTCTATATTTCCATAAGACAATTCTTTTATTAAATCTGTATAAGCAAGTGTATTCTCATCTTTTTTGTTGCCATCCTTCATGTAAAATAAGATTAACCCTACTAATAACACTATTAAAATTAATAAAATGCTCCCATAAATCCAAAGTCTTTTGTTATCTTTCTTGTTATTTTCTTTTTTACTCAATTTTTATCATCCTTTCTTTTTATATGCTCTATCTTTATTCATTTGCCAAATTTGCTTTAGCAAACTGTGTTGAATGTGTTGAACTTTAGTGTTATGCATTTGAGCCTTGTGGTTCCTCTCCACTATTTTCATTCTTTTCCTTTTTTTCTTCTTCTTTATCTTTTTTTTGCCTTTCTTTCTTTTCTTTTTCTCGTTTTTCTTCTTCTTCTTTTTCTTCCATTTCTTTTCTAACAATAGCCTGTGCTTCAACAATTTTCATTAATTCTGCTTGTTGCTTTATAAATTCAGATTTTAATATAAATATTGCTGCTACTAAGTAAATTGCTGCTACTGAAATGTACATTACTTGAAAATATTCCATTTTAAAATCAATAAATATATTAACTGCAATATATAATATATTTAACAATACAGATAAAGTTAAAGCATATATTGACATATTAAATATCGCAACATATCTCATTTTTATACGTGCTACTAATGTTGATAAATATCCAAATACACTCAAAAATATAGCATTTGATAAAGTTGTAAGTAAGTACATAACAAAACTATATATAAATACAGTGATAAAAATACTTATATATAAAACTATTATTTGAGAACTATTTGCATAATCAATTACATTTTGTTTATCAAAAGTTGTAATTCCCATTTGACCTATAAACTCATTATAATTATAATTTATAGTTCCGACTTATTGCTCTATTTTTTAAAATAAGCTTATCTTTTAAAACAATTATACCCTCTCCATTTTTTTCTATCTCATTAATATACTTATTTACAGTTTGTTCATCTTCTGTTTTAGTATCTATAATTGTTCTTCCTACATAAGAATCTTCTTCAGAGATTGTAAGCCTTTCTTCTGAAGCTACTTGTAAAACTCCATCTTCATAAGAAAATTCTGGAAATTCATTTTGTAAATATCTAATTCCTTCTTGCAAAATTTGGTATGTTTGATACATCATACCAATACAAAGAACTATTGCTAAGATGGCAACTATTTTGCATAGATAGGTAAAAGCTCTTACACTCCCTTCTGCTGCCATATCTGGGTATTTCTCAATTTTCACAATCGAATTCCAAAATCTTTTGAAAAATCCTTGTTTTTGTTTTTCTTCGTTCATTTTATCTATACTCCCTTCTTATGCTAGAATCAACAAATTTAGGATTAACAGAAAAACAGGCTATATCTCCTACATTAATATCTTTTTGACTAATATCACATACTACATGATAAGTTCCAATCCTGCCTAAAATTTTGCAATTTATCCCACCTATTTTTACATATAATGCTTGTCTTTTTAATAAATCTTTTATATTTCCAACTAAATATCTAATTTTATCTATTGTTCTAAACATATCTTTATCATTTTTAACATTTATACCATCCATATAACCACATGGCACTATTGCAACTTTCATATATTTTGGAGTTTTATAAATATTAGAATATCCAATATTAAATCCTTTTGGCAATTCCTTAATTTCTGAGACTTGTCCCTCTAATTGACCTATTTTTTTTAAACCAATCATATTTTTAAATGACAGTCTTCCTAAAAACGCTGATCCAATTCTAACTGCATTTAAGTGCATATTAGAAAACTTCAAAAATGCGGATGAGTTACATATATGAAGCATTCTTGTTTCAATTCCATTCATTTTTAAAGCTTCTACACTATCAATAAATCTTTGAAACTGTACTTTAGTATATTTATCATCAAAAAAGCTAAGTGAAAAATGAGAAAATGTTCCCTCTATTTTTATATTTTTTATATCTTTTAAGGCTAGTATCATTTCTTCTTTATTTGAATAAACAAACCCATATCTTCCAAAACCTGTATCAATTTTAATATGTGCTCTTATTGGTGTTTCTTGTTCTTCTCCAACTTGCTCTGCAACTTTTATATCTTCTTTAGAACCAATTGTAATAATAATGTTATTTTTAACTAATGTTTCTATATCTTTTTTTATAGCTGTTGAAGATAACAACAAAATATCTTGTGAAATACCTGCATTCCTTAGTTTTAAAGCTTCTTCTATTGTTGAGACTGCAAAAATGGAAATTCCATTATCAATTAAAAATTTAGTATATTGTACTATTCCCAATCCATAGCCATTTCCTTTTACAACTGCTATAATTTTAACAGGCTTTCCATTATCATCTTTACCACTCTTACTTGCAAAATTCTTAATTTGTTTAATGTTATGTTTTAAATCTTCTTTATTTATTACTAATTTGCTCAAAAAACTTTCACTTCCTTTAGATGTATTTAGTATATGGCAAAATACCTCATTTTTTTAATTTCATTTTTAGTTGACGTATTGTTCTAAATGCTTTTTCTGAAAAACGATATAATTTGTAAGTAAGTGGTTTAAAAGGCATATAAACTTCTCCTATAAATTCAGTAAATGTAGCTCCAAATCCTTGTTTGAATCTATATAACCCATACTGTGGATGACTTTCATCTACTATTCCTGACACACCTCTAAAATCATACATATCATCTTTTCTTTGTATTGCCATTTTTATCATTTCCCATTGTAGCAAATAATTTGGCATTAGATTTCTATGAGAATTACTACTTGCTCCATATAAATACCAAGTTTTATTACCATAAAAAATAGGTATCACTCCTGATATTGGCTTTCCTTCATAATATGCCATTAGAATTTTCATATGCTCTGGCCCTAAACACTCATACATTTTTTCAAAATATTCTAAAGGTCTAATTATAAAACCGTCTCTTGCACCTGTTTCCACCATTATTTTATGAAAGTCTTTTAAGTCATCTTTAGTTCCATCTTTTATTGTTACTCCTTTTTTAGTTGCCAAACGAATATTATATCTCCATTTTTGTTTAAATCCTGCCAATATTTCTTCTTCTGTTTTACCTTTAATATCTAATCTAAATACATATCTTGGCTGAATTTCATCTTTAAAGTCTTTTGCATCATCTTTAATATGATAACCTAAATTTGTAACTACATTTCTAAAGTCTTGGTCATCACTTACAATATCTGGCTCCATTCTTAAAACAATTGCATTGTATTTTTTAGCTAATTCTTTTGCTCCATCTGTTAATTGCTTCATAACAGATAAGTTATGAATATTACATACAGGCCCTCTTGAAGAATACATGATATTTCCAAAAATCGGCATTTTACGTATCCATACACATAAAGATCCTATTATTTCTCCATTGTTGCCCTCTGCTAATATTACTTCTGGTTTCCAATTTGGCTTTTTTACTTCTGCCCATTCTAAAGATTGTTGAAAATTACACCTGTCATGACTTTCTAAAAACTTTTTATATTCTTTTTTTGATTCTTCACTATCTACAAATTTCATTTTTTATTTCATTCCTTCCTTAAGGAGTTGGATTTGTCCTATTTTAAATGTTGCTTTTGGGACATTTCTCTTTAGGTTATAATATTTTTAATTATTATCTTACTACATTATTTACAATATATTAGTATTTTACACTAAATTGTAGAAATTTACAAGTGTATTTTATTTTATATATTATAAATTTTTTAATATTACTGATAACATTTCTATTACTTGTTCGTAAATGCATAATGCAAATATTTAACCTTTTTATCTGCCTTTATTCCAAATTGCCTTAATCATATACTCACATAATCTCCTTATTATTACTCCTATATCTTTTCTTGTTTTTCCATATATCACCATCCTCCTATATTTTGGTGCAAATACTATATGATATTTGCAATTCCACTTTGTATGTGATTAACTTGATATTGTATCATATGTAGTGCTTTCATCTTTAGTTTTTTTACTGAATATACTATTCCTGATACGCAACTCCTTCCATTTTATTTTATCTAAGCTTAAGCCTATGCTACTACTAGCATAGTAGAAAATTATAGGCATCCAAAAAGAGAGTTGCTTTGAACTCTCCAAAATCTTTAGGCTTCCGTCTTACTACAAAAAGTAGTAGAGGGTTAAGTTAAATATATTTTAACATATAATATTTAACTTTTCAAACTAAATTAACACTAGCATTATATGATTATTTATTAAAATTTATACATTGCTTTAATATACATTAATTTTGACTTTCATTATCTAACTTTTCTTTCCTTATGTTTAGGTTAATTCCAATTGTAGAAATTATAGATAATATAAATATTATATAAAATATTTTTTCTCCAATAAAGTTACTTAATATAGCAAGTACTATAAATATAATTACTTCTGTAAAACATAAACTCATTTGACCTACTGATGATAAAAGGTCGTTATCTTCCTTTGATTCTTTTATAATATTTTGTATTGATGTTTGAATTGATGTTTCATATACTTTTGCAAAATTATCACTTAACATATTATTTGATGATATTATTACTTTATTTCTTGCAAATAAATACACTCCTGTTATTATTACTTTAATAATCGTAACTAAATCATTTGCCTTTGACAAATTTCTATCTGAGTATTTTCCTATCAATGTTATAGTAAGTATTTGTAATAATAGTGATACTATAATTATAGAAGAAAACATAGAAAAGTCCTTTAAAACTATATATAAATATAGTGGAGTAAATTGCCTTTCGATTATTCGATTTGTTGTTAAAGCGTAAATAATCTTGTATCTACTTTTGCTCTTAAAAAGATATCTCATTGTTGACTTAAAGGCACTTGTTTTATTTTCTACTTTATAATCTATCTTTCTAATAAATATGTATTGTAATATAAAAAATATAATTATTATTGAAAATAATATAATATTACTATCTGTTATTACGCCCCAAGCAACTAAACAACTTGCTAATGCTGTTCCTAATATCTTACTTATATTTATAAAACTATTATATCTTCCTCTATGTTCTTTATCTACATATTTACTAGACAATGCATCAATTGATGGATTAGAAAGTCCCATACACCCCATTGCTAATATAAATATAACTATGTTTCGATATAAATTTGTGCCATCTAACATCATATAAGCACAAATAATACTAAAAATATTAGATATCAAAATACACTTTGCTATTCCTAATTTTGAAGATATTGTTACAAATAGTGGTGTGATAAATCCTGTTATTCCAAATCTTAATCCATAGACTAAAAGTATAAGCCATATTGGTATTCCACTTTTATATAGCATAACTGTTCCAAATGTTTCAATTAAAGCATTTGCAAAGCTATGTGATACAGTGCCTAAATACATATATTTATATTCTTTTTTATAAAAATATTCTTTCATTTGTTGCTCCTAATATTTATAATTATAAAAAGTTTATCATAAAAGTAATTGTTCGTAAAGAATAAAATTTTCATAATAGAATTAGGATGATTTTTTGCAAAAGAAAAAATCATCCATTTTGAAGTGAACCCAAATTGTTAGACAAAAAATTAACAATTTGGGTTCATTTCATTACAGTTGATTTATCAATACTTCGCCAAAGTGCGACGATTTTACTTAGGTGGAGCGATATTCTTACAAGTTACGAACTCTCTTGTTCTCTTTCTAAAGGTATTATATATGAATGTTCAATGAATTGCAATACAAGTATAGTAAGAATTGATAGAATATATTATAATACTGTTAAATAATTTGTAGGATGGAATATAAAATGGATGAAGAAATAGATGTAAAAAAACAGTTAAAAATATCAATTCCAATTGCCTTTGAGAATTTAATAAATATATTAATGACTTTAGTTGATACTTTAGTTATTTCTCTAGTAGGAACTAAAGAGTTGGCAGCATTAGGTGCTATGGCTGTTATTCTTAATATTATGCAAATGGGAATACAAACAATTAATGTTTCTAATAATACTCTTGTTGCAAAGGCTCTAGGAGAAAAAGACAATGAAAAATTAAAACTATTTACAGGAAATTCTATAATATTGACTTTGTTATTATCAATTCTAACCATTTTACTAATATTTGTGATACATCCCATATTTCCAATATTATTTAAAGTAGATAAAATTGCTAATACATATTTAATAATCAGATTGCTAGGTTTTATTCAAAGTAGTTTAGTTACTGTTTTATCTGGACATCAAAGGACAATAGGACATCAAAAAAATATATTAAAACTTAGGATATTTGCAGTTATACTTAATCTTATGTTAGATATTATTGTTGTAAAAATGGGTTATGGCATAGTAGGTGTTGCATTAGTTACTGTATTTATAGATACAATTTTAGTAATTTATCTATGTATATTTTCTAGAAAAAATGTGAAAATACAATTTGTAAAATCATATTTTAAAGAAATATTACATTTGTTTAAATGGAATTTTGTTGAAAGAATTACTTCAAGAGTTGACAACTTTATATTTAATTTAATAGTAGCACGAATGGGAAATTTAGAATATTCTGTACATGTTATATTAATTCAAATTGCAGATATATATGAGTCCTTTATTCAAGGATTTGGAGATGGTATTACTATAAGTGTTGGAATTGCATCTGGAAAACAGAATAATAAATACATAAACAATGTAAAAAAAGTTGCAAAAAAAATAGTTAACTATGCTTCTGTAATTTTACCATTTATTATATTAATAATTTCAGTTGTTATTTTGAATATATCTTTAAGAGAACCAAAACTTCAATATATCTTTTTTAGAGTAATACCATTATTCTTACTAGGAACATATATAACTATGTCAGCAACATATTATTTTGCAATATTAAGAGGAAATAGAGATTTTAAATTTTTGGCAAAAAGAAATATTATTAGTTCTATTATAAAAATATTAGTTGCTACTATATTGTCTTATACCTCTCTTGGTATTGTTGGAGTATGGATAGGATATTTAATATATGGAATAGTACAAAAGTATTTATCTAAAAAAAGATATCAAGATTTGAAATATTAAAAAATTAGGAGAATTCAGTTTTAGTAATTCTCCTAATTAAATTTTAAATTGAGAGTATAGAAAAAGTTGTGTAAATAAATCCTTCCGTGATAAAATAAAAA